>CAZHVR010000034.1:24015-26704 GCA_964536225.1 uncultured Pirellulales bacterium | reverse complement strand
AAGGGTTCCGCCTACGATAATGAACAGAGCGGCCGTAGCAAGCCGGCCGAAAATCTCCCTCCAGGCGCTCGTTTTGGGCTTCTGCTCGGCGGCGATAAGCTGGTTAAGCTGCAGCTTGCTCGTCCGGACCTTCTGCATCGCCCGCCACACCGTCCCGTCAGCTAATTCCTCGGGGCATTCTTCGGGGGTTATTGTATCGAGAGGGCTTAGCGACGCCTTAATCGACGACGCCAACCGGGCCGCCTCCTCGTTTGAAAATACCAGTTCCTGTGCCTGTGCGTTTTCTGCTTCTGAGGTAATTCCGAGACAATAATCGAAGAGGAGCTCTTTTTGCTGGTCTGTTAACGGCATCATTGAGTTTTCTTACTCCTAACGGCTGCTTTCCATTCCTTTGCAAAACGCCCGACTGCCGTATGCAGCCGGCTTTTAACCGTGCCAATAGGAATACTGAGAACCTGGCTCATTTGTTTGTAAGAAAATTTGTTAAAGTAGGCCAAAATCAAAATTTCTCTCAGATTATCCGGCATATTCGATACAACCCGACGCACGTCGATGGCGGTTTCGTTTTTTTCGAGGCCTTCGAAGGGGCGTTGCTCCTCGGAGCCGAGGACGTTTAACATATCGCCGAAGGACATATCCTCGGATTCGGTCATAGTTCCAATGGGCACGGCGGCGGTCCGCTGCATCTTTCGGAGGGCGTCTTTGGCCTTATTTGCGGCTATAGTATATAGCCAGGGGCGTAGGGGCCGGCTGCGGTCGAAGCTTTGCTGGCTGGTAAAAAGCTGTAAAAAGGTCTCCTGGAAGACATCGTCGATGACGTCGGTCTGGTTGAGGAAGTTGCGCAAAAAGGCGTAAAGGCCGTTTTTGTAGCGGTTTACGATTTCGCGGAAGGCACCTTCCTCGCCGGCCGCGGAGCGGTCTAATAATTCGCCGTCGCTTAGCTTTTTAAAATCCGTTGCCATTGGTTCGACTTTCGCTTACCACGGGTGTTTCGACTAACGCTCACCACGGGTGGTTCCTTGTTTATCTCGCTACAAGCCCATTTCCCATTTAGACAGTCGAGATTGGGGGAGTATTCTACTAATTTTATGCTGGGGAGGAAACTTTTTTCTACCGCCCACCTAAAGGCGAGGTCTAACGGCCCGGCTCGAAGGCCGCGAGGCCTACGGCAAGCTGGCTGCTCATTACGTCGTGCGTAGTGCATATTCAAGACGCAAGACAGAAGAAGATAAGAGGCAGAAGACAGGAGACAGGAGAGAGTTTTTAAAATAAAAAGTAAAAATGTGGAATCCTCCCGAATAAATCAGGGACAAGCTCCGGGCCGGGATGGAGATTTTAATAAAATTGACAGAAAACGCGGGAGGATTAAATCTATTTATGATTTAGCGTTTTTTTTTCGCAAGGCGAGGCCGCCGATAGCGAACAAAAAAATCGTTGCTGGCTCGGGGATGAATTGAACTTTCGAATATGCACCGTCACTGACGAGATTTATAACAAACGGAGGAGTTCTCTCGGTCAGCCAGTTGCCATACAAATGTCCCCTGCCATTCGGTCCAAAAGGTTCCCACCTGTCAAAAGTGGCATAAAATGTGACCTGAGAAGTGTTTTCAAGTGCAGGGTCGATATAAAGTTCGTTCATATAGCTCAGACCAAAAAACGTGGCTGCAGCATTGTCGTAAAGATAAAGATAGTTTATACTGCCATCATACGTTGTTAATTCGCTGTCGTCATACATATAAAATTCACCAACCCCCCCCCCTCAGGCATTATAACGGTTACTTCATCATACGTGCGCAGCTCAATAATTTGAAACCAATCTTCTCCAGAACCAATTTCATAAGTCCCATCCCCTTCCCATATGACAAGTTCAGGAACATCAGCAAATGAATTTTCAAGAACCGACAAAATCAAAAGAATAAGCGCAATTATCGTCTTTGATATGCTCATAATATTACCTTTCAAAAAGGCAAATTTCTCCATTTATTAGTTTAACACTAACAATCTGAAAAATCAAGATATTTTTTGACATCTTCAAAAATCTTTGTCCTCAACAAAAATAAATTATCCCGGCAGTTCCTGAATTATCTGTCTGAACTCCAGGTATTCTTTTTCGCTCCAATCAAGCTCACCGGAAAACCAGAGTTCGTCAAGCCATTCGAGTAACTCAGGGATTAACTGCTCGTAAGGAATCGGTTCCTGCTCAATCGCTTCTTCGCTTACAGTAGAATCCCGGACAGCCGATGACTCTTCGATAACAGGCGTCGTGGAAATCTGCTCAGATAATTCAGTCGATTCCTTTATCCCGGCAGTCACACCCGAACCACCTTCGGATTGTCGGGCGAGCATTTCATAAACATCCACGCAGGGCCCTGTCCACAGCCAGTCCTCGCAGAACAAGGCCAAATCGTCCATATCAACGTCGTTGTCGTCATCGAGAGTAATCGAAGGATTGTTTTCCGATTTCCACGCCGAGGCGAGATTTGCAAAATCGATGAAGTTTACAATCGAATCGCCGCTATAGTCCGCCTTCGGCGCAAATTCATCCGCGCCTATATCTGCCCGCTCATCCGAATTGCCCCGGATAACGCGGCACTGGCCGTCGATATCGCTTTCATCTTCATAATCAGCACAGGTACGCACGAATCAGATTGAATCCGCTCTTAGCGGATTGAATTTACTCTTAGCAGAA
>CAZHVR010000034.1:0-23915 GCA_964536225.1 uncultured Pirellulales bacterium | reverse complement strand
CTCTTAGCAGAAACGGTTTTCACAGTTGCAAATCGAATCTGCAAATCGCAAGATGGCCTGCGCCATTGAAAAAAACGTACGAAAACTGAAAATCCTTCCCTGCTAAACGATGATGGGATTGCCCGCCTTCGTTGACACTGCGGCGGGTAAACTTCGCTTCGATGGGCGAAACAAAATACATAACGGATTAGGGCGAACACACAGGTTCATCCCTTCAACAGGGTCATTGGTTGATTTTTGAAGGGCATTTCTCGAGAGGGGAGATATTTTTCTTGCTTTGCCGGCCGGTTCGGGTAGAGTTTGTAACAAAAGCGTGCTTAAAAACCAGGTGAAACGGAAACTTAATTCAACGAATTTTGAAAGGGGAAAAAATGAAAACATTGAAAATCGGATTGTGCGTTATAGCTGCCGTCTGCCTGCTGTGTCTTGCCGGCTGCGGCAAGAAGGCCGATGAAAACAAGCCCGTCTCTGAGGTCAAGGCCGAAGCCGACAAAATGAACGTCGAGCAGCTCAGGGCAAAGGCGATGGAATACAAAGACGCCATAGTCGCCAAAAAGGCCGACATCGAGAAAGTTACCGCAAAGCTGAAAGAAATTCCCGTCACCGAGCAGATGGGCGCCGAGGCCAAGGCCCTGCAGGCAGATATTGCGAATCTCAATAAATCGGTTGCTGCCCTGACCGAGCGCTTCCAGATTTATTACAGCAAGCTGAAAGAAATGGGCGGCAACGTGTCTGGTCTTGAACTCTAAGATAACGGATTTGCCTTCTTCACAGGTTTACTAAAAGATGCCAAGAGTTGAGTTCTATGCGCTGATTTGACATAGTGCGGGTTGATTGTATGGGGGCTTTTGAAAGGTTGAGCAAATGAAACTGCTAACAAGAGGACGGCTTTATCTTCTGCTGGCGTTGTCTTTTGTGCTTTTTGCCGGGGTTGTAAGTGCAGCAGAGCAGCAGGCAGCAGCAGAAACGAAAACGGACACAGGGCCCCAAATAGATATGGCCACGGTCCGCAGCACTCTTGACAGCGTAAAGGAATTTCTGGCGACCAAGGGGGTGGATTACGGCCTGAGGGTTCTTGCGGCGCTGGCGATTTTCTTTATTGGGAAGTGGGTTGCCCTGATACTTACCAACCTGATTGGCAGGGCGATGACCAAGGCCAGGATAGAGCTTACGCTGGTCAACTTCGTAAAGAACGTTTGCTACGTGGGCCTGATAGTATTTGTAGCCATAGCCGCCCTGTCGGCATTGGGGATTCAGACGGCGCAGTTCATAGCCGTGATTGGTGCGGCAGGCCTGGCGGTAGGGCTTGCGTTGCAGGGGTCGCTGGCCAATTTTGCCTCGGGCGTGCTTTTGATAATGTTTAAGCCGTTCAAGGTCGGGGATTTTGTCGAGCTGGCCGGCACTAAGGGAACAGTGCAGGCGGTTCACATTTTTAACACCGTGCTCAATACCTTAGACAACATTCGCGTCACCATCCCAAATGCCCAGGTTACGGGCGGCAGTATTTTGAATTACACTGTTAACGGCACGAGGCGCGTGGACCTGGTATTCGGCGTCTCCTACGGCGATGATATCAACAAGGCCAAAAAGGTAATCGAGGGCGTTCTGGCCGACGACGCGAGGATACTGAAAGAGCCGGCCCCGACCGTTGCGGTCCTCGCACTTGCCGACAGCTCCGTCAATTTCGCCGTGCGTCCGTGGGTAAAGCCGACCGATTACTGGGGCGTTTATTTCGACGTCACAGCCAAGGTCAAGCTCGCCCTCGAAAGCAACGGCCTGACGATACCGTTCCCGCAAAGGGACGTGCATATGAAGAACGAGTAACGACAAAGTTATACAAGGAGGTATTGTGGTGCGCAAGCAGGGAATGCTTATTATTGCCGTATGCCTGTTCTGGATGAGTGCGCCGTTGGCGGCCGATGAGGTTTATTTGGTCAACGGCGACCGGATAACCGGCAAAATAAAGACGCTGTTCGACGGCAAGCTCACGCTGGAATCGGATATGGCGGGGACTTTGACCGTTGACGTTAATAACATTGCGACTTTGAAGACAAGCGGGCCGGTCGAGGTCCTGCTCAAAGACGGGACCGGTTTTAAGCAGCGGCTGGAAAAGGCCGAAACAGGCAAGTTCGCAATCGAAGGCGGCGAAACCCTCAGGGCGCAGGACTTCAGTATCGGGGTCGTATCGGCGATTAATCCGGCCCCGAAGCCGGTCCCGAAATGGCACGGCGATATATCCGGCTCAATCGTCAGCACGCACGGCAATACGGCAATCGATACGCGGTCTGTGAGCGTGAATCTGCATAAAAGGACAGAAAACGACCGAGCGCTATTGACCGTCGATTACCTTTACGGCAAACAAAAAAACTCGGACACCGGTGAAAAAGAGGTGACACAGGACGAATGGAGGGCGCACGGGAAATACGATTATTTTTTCACCAAGAAGATGTTCGGCTTTTTTTCTTCGAGATATGAAAAAGACCGTATCGCGGAACTTAAAAGGAGAATCGTGGTCGGTGCCGGTGCGGGCTACCAGTGGGTCGAGTCGGAAAAACTGAATTTCTCGACGGAAGCCGGCGTCGCCTCGCGCTATGAGGCATACTACGACCAGACCGACAGCACCAGCCAGTTGACCGCTCAGCTCGGATACCACTTCGATATGAAAATCAACAGCGCCTTTTCGTTTATAAACGACCTGGCCTATTATCCGGCCGCGGAAAAAATATCCGATTATTATTTAACGACCACGGCTGAGCTTCGGGCCAAAATCACGAAGCAGTTTTTCACGAATTTCAAGGTGATATTCGATTACGATGCGACGCCAGCCGAAGACGCAGGCAAAACGGACGTAAAGTATGTTTTGGGCTTTGGCGTGCAATTCTAATTCATAGCGTTTTAACCGGCCGATATATCCGTGGGGTAGCTGCTGTGATTGAGCCGGAAAGAATCACGTTGTTGAACGACCGGCCCCTGCGGGGACGGGGAAAATACGTCCTTTACTGGATGCAGGCCGCCCAGCGGGCCGAATTCAACCACGCGCTGGAATTTGCAATCCAGCGTGCCAATGAGCTGCATCTGCCTGTTGTCGCCGTCTTCGGCCTGACCGATGACTACCCCGACGCCAATCTCCGCCATTATCGTTTTATGCTCGAAGGATTGTGCCGGACGCAGGTTTCACTCGAAGAAAGGGGGATAAAACTTGTTGTTCGCCGCAAGTCGCCTGATTCGGCAGCGATTGAGACGGCAAAACGGGCGGCTATGGCTGTTGTTGACGCGGGCCAATTGCGGATACAGCGAGAATGGCGACAGACGGCGGCCGATAAAATCGACTGCCCGTTATACCAGGTCGAGGCAAACCTGATTGTCCCCGTCGAGCAGGCGTCGGGCAAGGAGGAATTCTCGGCCGGGACGTTCAGGCCGAGGATAACCGTAAAGCTCCCTTACTATCTTAAAAAGCTTAAACAGACAAAACCTATAAAGATATCAACGCGGATTGACTTCGGCAGTTTCAACATAAGCAACCTCGACAAGGCACTGGGGAAATTGAAAATCGACCGAACTGTAAAACCGGCAGAGAAATTCACCGGCGGGGCGAGTTGCGCGAAAAAGTTGCTTGCCGAATTTATAAATAAGAAGCTGGACCGGTTCGCAGATGACCGCAACGACCCTAATGCCGATTGCGTCTCCAATTTGAGCCCTTACCTGCACTTCGGCCAGATTTCACCTTTTTACATTGCGCTGGAAGTGCTTAAGACCGCCAGCCCCGGCAAAGAGGCGTTTCTCGAAGAGCTTATCGTGCGCAGAGAGCTGAGTCATAATTTTGTCTGGTACAATAAGGAATACGACAGTTTCGACGCGCTGCCTGCCTGGGCGAAGAGGACGCTGAACTTTCACAGCCGAGACCGCCGGGAATATACCTATACAGTTAAACATTTCGAAGGGGCCAAAACCCACGACTCTTACTGGAACGCGGCCCAGAAGGAAATGGTCCTTACGGGCAGGATGCACGGCTATATGCGGATGTACTGGGGCAAGAAAATTCTCGAATGGAGCAAGAGCCCTCAACAGGCGTTCAAAATCGCCCTGTATCTCAACAACAAATACGAGCTTGACGGCCGGGGCGCCAACGGCTTTGCGGGCGTTGCCTGGTGCTTCGGCAAACACGACCGCGCCTGGTCCGAAAGACCAGTGTTCGGCAAGATTCGCTATATGAACGCGGCGGGACTGAAAAGAAAGTTTGACATAGACGCCTATGTGAGGAAAATAACGTCAATTGAAAGGGCGAATAACGATGGCGGGTAAAAAATCAGCACTATTACTGATGCTGTTATTGTGCGCAGTCGCCGTTGCCGAGGACGCCAACAATGCGCCACGGGCCGACATCAACGCAACACTGTTACTGGGTCCGGGCGTTGTAGTTTTATTAAAACCATACGCCGGTATGCACCCAACGGTTTATCCTTATGCCGTATCACTGTTCATTTACGACCGTTTTTATATTTCAATCGATACGGTGGGATACCGGCTACTCGCCAATCGCGGACCTTCGGCTGGGCCGGGCCGGACGAACTGGCATTTCGACCTTATCGGCAGATGGCGGTCGGACGGCTACGATGAAGACGACAGCGATGAGCTGGAGGGTATGCATAATAGGAACAAGACCTTCGACGTCGGCGGCGAATTCGGCGTCTCCGGAGACTGGGGTTCCGTCACTGCCGCCTTTTTAACAGATGTGCTGGGCGTGGACGACGGCCAGGAAATCAGGGTAGTGTATGCCAAACCTTTCAAAAAACCGTTTAACGTAAATAGTCTGAAAATAACACCATCGGTGGGCCTGGCCTGGCAAAGCAACAATCTCGTTGACTATTACTATGGCGTCCGCAGCGACGAGGCGCGGGCCGGCAGACCTGCGTACAGCCCGGATACGGCCGTAAACTGGCTGTGGGGAGTAGATGCGAACTACCGGCTCAATGACAAGTGGACCCTGCTTGGCGGTTTTACTTATTACTGGTTGGATAGTGAGATTCGCAACAGCCCCATAGTAAGCCGGGACTATTCGATTTCAATCATCGCCGGGGCGATGTATAAGTTCTGAACGTAAAGACCGGTCGAATGTTCTGGTCGAGGCGCTGAATGCGAATCGTTGTTACAGGGGCAACGGGTCTTATAGGCAAATCGCTTTGTAAAAAGCTTTATCCTGACTATGAAATTATCGCGTTGTCCCGGCATCCCATGAAGGCGCGAGTCGGCCAGAACATAACTGTTGTTCAATGGGATGCACGCTCTGCCGGCCCATTGACGAAGTATATAGACGGCGCTTCGGCGGTAGTCAATCTGGCGGGTGAGTCGATTGCCTACGGCCGATGGACGCCTGCCAAAAAACAGCGAATCCTTCAAAGCCGGCTGAATGTAACAAACGCCGTTGTTGAGGCCATCAAATCGGCAAAACACAAACCAGGTGTTCTTATTCAGGCCAGCGCCATCGGCTATTACGGCTTCGACACTCCTGGGCCAGCAGATGAGAACAGCAGTGCGGGCGAGGGGTATCTGGCCGAGGTATGCACGAAGTGGGAGCAATCTTCGAAGCCGGTCGAACAATGCGGGACCCGGCGCGTCATTATACGCACGGGGCTTGTTCTAAGCGGCGACGGGGGAGCGCTGCCGCGACTGGTAACGCCGTTCAAATTTTCCTTAGGCGGTTACCCGGGCAGCGGCGGACAATGGGTGTCCTGGATAACAATCGACGACGAAGTTGCTGCAATCAAATTCCTTCTCGAAAACCGGGGACTTTCAGGCCCTTTTAATCTTACTTCACCTAATACAATGACAATGAAGTACTTTTGCCAAGCCATAGGCAGGATTTTGAAAAGGCCCTGCTGGCTGCCGATACCGGCGCTTGTATTGCGGCCGGCTTTTGGTAAAATGGCCGACGAAACGATTCTGGCTAATCAGAAAGTGATGCCGAATCGACTTTTAAAAGCCGGATTCAAATTCGATTATCCGGATATCGATGACGCGATGAAAGCTTGCTTTGAAGAAAGGTAAAATATGAGCTTGTCCGAATACTTCGAAAAAACGGCCGGGCTTGGCATACTTGCCACAAGCAACGCTGAGGGAAACGTTGACGTCGCTCTCTATGCCAGGCCGTATATTATTGACGAGCAAACAATCGCCTTTAGTATGCTCGAACGGCGCAGTTTCGACAATATCCAGTCCAATCCCAAGGCCGCGTATATGTTCGTCGGGCAGGGTGAGGAGTATGAAGGCATACGGCTGTATCTGGTTAAAACCGGCGAGGAAACCGACGCCGAACGAATCAGTAAAATCAAAGAACAGCATAAAAACCGATACAGTACAGAATCAGCAGGCAAACATCTGGTCTATTTCAAAATAACCGAAACCAGGCCCCTTGTCGGCGGCCAATAATATCAATTTTTTCGGAGGGCAAAGAAATGAAGGCGAAAAAAGTAATCCTGAGATTTATCGTGCTGCCGGTGATAATTTTATTGATTGTTCTTGTGGCGGTGTTCTTTCTCGTAGGCAACTCCCTGATTAAAGCGGGCATTGAGACAGCAGCTACAAAAACCCTTGGAGTCCCCGTAACTGTAAAGAACATAGACCTGTCGATTCTTAAAGGGCAGGTTGTTATAGAGGGACTCGTGGTTCAGAATCCGCCTGGTTATGCCAACAAAAACCTTCTGGAACTCGGCCAAGGAGTGGTCAACCTCGAAATCGGCTCGCTTATGAGCAATCCCGTCAAAATACAACTTATCAAGCTTGATGGAACAAAGCTGACAATGGAACAAAAAGGGCTGACAAATAACCTCAAGGAGATATTAGACCGGTTGCCCAAGGAAGGTCAGCCCGAAGAGAAGCCGGCTGCTGAAGAGAAAGGTAAAGACCTGCATATTAACAAGCTGGAAATTACCAACACGAATGTAACAGTAAAATTGCTGCCTGTGCCCGGCAAAGCAGATAACGTGAGCTTGAACATCGACCCGATAGTTATGGAGAACCTCGGAACCGACAAAAAGCTCAGCATAGGCAAGCTGACAGCGAAGATACTCGGCGCGATAGCCACCGGTATCGCTAAACAGGGTGTCGGATTACTGCCTGATGATATGGTCAAAGGTATCGGCTCTGCTATAGGAAAAACCGCTGAGATTGGCAAAGCCGCGGCGGAAGAAGGAAAAAAAGCGATTGAAGACGCTACTGATACGGGCAAAGGCGTTCTGGAAGGAGTAAAGGGGCTGCTTGGCGGCAAAAAAGAAGAGCCGGCCAAATAAGAAAAATTCCCAGTATCCAAAAATCAGATGTCAAACACATTTTCGCGGCCGAGCTTCCGCGGCCCGAAGATTTTGCGCCCGGCGTCTTGTAAAATCGGGAAATCGCCGTTTTCTTTACACAAGAAGTTATGAAATGAAAGATAACGGTCTTGACGGCGTTAAAAATCAGCGGTGGGTCAAAGAAATAAAATGGAAGGGTGAAAACTAAACCCGCTACGAAGCGACTTTTGCCATAATTTCGTCGGGGATGTTGAAGTTGGCCGATGCGTTCTGGATGTCCTCGTGCTCGTCGAACTCGTCCATAAGGGCGATAATCTTTCTGGCCGTATCGACGTCGTTTACCGGCACCTCACTGGAGGCCACCCTCGTCACCTCGGCCACCTCCATCGGTATCGACTTTTCCTCGAGCGCCTTTTTCAGCCCATCGAAGGCAATCGGCTGACAGGTGATTTCGAAAACCTCGCCGGTATTTCGCAAGTCATCGGCGCCGGCCGACAGGGCGATTTCCATCAGGTCGTCTTCTGCCACCTTGTCGGTTTTGACGGTTATCAATCCTTTCTGATGAAACATCCACGCGACACAATTGTTCTTGCCAAGTGAGCCGCCGTGCCGTTCGAACATCTTTTTTACCTCCGCCACGGTTCGTGTGCTGTTATCTGTAAGGGCCTCGACCATAATCGCCACGCCTGCCGGCCCATAGCCCTCGTATGTGACCTCCTCGAAATGAACGCTGCCTGATTCGCCGGTGGCCTTTTTGATTGCCTTTTCGATGGTGTCTTTGGGCATATTGACGCTTTTTGCCTTGTCGATGGCGTATCTCAGCGACAGATTGGCGTCCGGGTCGCCGCCGCCCCGTCTTGCCGCAACCATAATCATCCTTGCGACCTTGCTCCACGCCCTGCCGCGTTTTGCGTCAACGGCCGCTTTTTTATGTTTTATCGAAGCCCAGTGCGAATGTCCTGACATATTCGTTCTCCGCTAACTTCCGCCTTATGCAAAATAAATCCTGAACAATGAACTACGAACTCTGAACAATGAACCAAATTATAACCTCTCGGGGCTTCTTTCACAACTGACAATTATTGGCGGCAGGTGTGATTTATATGTCGTGGGCGGGATATTTTTGCGCGGTAAGAAGGGTGTATTATTTTTTGCCGCGCTGGGAGATTTTGAAGGTATTTTTGCCGGCCTGTTTGGCGGCGTAGAGGGCCTTGTCGGACCTGCTGGTGATATCGTCGGGGGTATCGTCCGGGCCGTATTGTCCGAGTCCGATACTTATAGAAACGGTGATTTCGTCCTTTTTCCAGACCACCGGTGCGCTAGAAATGACGCCGACCATACGCTCGGCGACGACGGTGGCGTCAGTAATCGAGGTATTGGGCAGGATAATGGCGAACTCGTCGCCGCCGTATCTTGCGGCGGTATCAATCTGCCTGATTGACTGATGAATACGTCCGCTGATTTCCAGAATCACCCTGTCTCCGGCTTTATGGCCGAAGTTATCGTTTATGGCCTTTAGATTGTCGATATCGAGCATAATCAGCGAAGTCTGCTCGCCGGAGCGCTTCGAGCGCCATAGCTCCTGCTCTAAAACCTCATAGAAAGTCCTGTGGTTGGCAAGGCCGGTGAGGCCGTCGGTCCTGGCCTGATGCTGTATGTGTTCGAAAAGGGAAATATTGCCGATTGATGCGCCGATTAGCTGGCCGAGCAGCTCGACCAGGGCGATATCTTCCCTGCTGAAGCCGGCCTCATCGGATTTGTCGGAAAGATTCAGGATGCCGACTAATCGTTCCTGGCATAAAAGCGGGACGACAAGACAGTTTTTCGTCTCATAATTCTCGGCGAAAGGCCTTTGCGACTTCTTTATCGCCGGCTCCGTGTGAGAATCGAGATTCTTAATGTGAATTGGTTTTTTGTTTCTGGCGGCCAAAACCATCGCTGTGGGCGGGTTTTGATTGAGCGAGACAATTTTATTAATCAGATAAGGATGATTGGACTTCTGCAGGTGGAGCATATCATTCGATTCGTCCAGCACATAGAGCGAGGCCAGGCGCGCACCGAGCAGGCGAGGTATCTTTTTAACGCAAATAGTGGCGATTCGTTGTATATCGAGGCAGTTAATCTGGTGCGCCAGAGGAGTCAGCTGCTCCAATAATGACAGAGTAACCAGAGATTCCGAACGTTCCGTTGAATTTACCGCGTGTCGTCCCATAATATCTATACGCCGGCTATGCCAATTTTGGTCAGATTTACGCCTAACGCAGCAGGCATACACAAATACCCAATCCTGTATCGGATTTTTTGAGGGGGTCGTTCTGTAAAACCGGCGGGCAGGAAAGAAGAATTTAAAAAAAATT
Source organism: uncultured Pirellulales bacterium (assembly GCA_964536225.1). Taxonomy (GTDB): domain Bacteria; phylum Planctomycetota; class Phycisphaerae; order Sedimentisphaerales; family Anaerobacaceae; genus Fen-1362. The sequence continues at coordinate 14,272 of CAZHVR010000034.1, read as the reverse complement.
TTGAAAAATTTTTGGAAAAAGCTTGACGCGGGTCATAATGAGTTTTACATTTTGTAAAATGTAAAATATATTATAAGACCACCGAGACAGATTCTCCTCGACAATGAAAACTAAACAGCGGCGATGAAAACAAAAACAGCGGAGAGGAAAGCAAACACTGAATACGAAAATCACCACCGGGCGGTTATGAATACAACCTGAGATGAAGGCAGCCGATGGGACAAACATAAACATCGGCGATTAGCACGAGCGACGACGGTTACAAAGTTTTGGAGAGACGGACCTTGGTGACGCGAACAGGAACAACGGGACTCATAAGAATACCCGCCAGACTTTACCGAATCGGCGACATAGTCCGCAGCACCCCCTTCTCAAGACAAACCATCCACAATTACACGATTATGGGACTGATACGTGAGGCGGAATGGACACAGGGCGGACACCGGCTCTATGACGAATCGGTGTTCGAAAGATTGTCACGGATTATGGAGCTTAAAAAGGACAAGTCATTGTTCGAGATACGAAGGATACTCAGCAAGGAAAAAGGCGCGGTTCGGCCGAAAAGACAAGGCGCAAGCAATAATTGAAGGTAATCGGCGGGGTAATCCGCCTTGTGCGGATAAAACTACGCCCTACTAAATATCAGGGACGAAACTGAAAGGAACAGGGATGAGCATCGGGTCATACGCAGGCAACGGCGGCGGGACCGGCAAAAACAAGCCGCTGCCGGGTGGTTATCAGGGAGGGGCAAATACGGGCCTGTCAACGGCGGCGACGGACAATATCAGCGAGATTCTTCTGAAGATACTGGAATTCACCCAGAACAGGCAAAAAATCCTCATTCAAAACATCAACTCGGCGCAGAGAGCGGGTTTTGTGCCGAAGGACCTGCCGGTGGATGAGTTTGCCGATTTGATGTTTCTGGCATTAAACGAGCACACCAACAGCCGCCGGCTGTTGCTTTGCGACGGGCCAAACGTCAAGTTCGGCGCCGGCGGCAGCTTCGAGACAATAGCGATGGTCGATGAGCACGCCGGACGGCTGCTGGCCGAAGACCTCGACGAATACCTGGAATACCAGATATCCAAACTGCTTGAAAACTCACTGAACCAGAGGATTGCCGGTGAGATGATTAAGCAGAAACAGTCGAATGAGCTTTGTCCGGGCAAGCGTCTGAATTAGAAATTAAAGTCGCGGCCTTAAAGCCCGATAAAGAAAGTTTGGGAAACGTGCCGGCGGCAAGGTTCGACTTATGTGGGGTGAAGGAAGTAAATATTTATAGGACTCTGTGGCGGAATTGCACTGACCAATGAGGGGTACGAAAGCCAAGACAGCAACTCTCAAACGAAAGCCGGGGAGGAAATCCGTGAAGACAAGCCAGCGGCCCAAGTCAGCCCGCCGAGGACGAACAGAAACAGTCCGCCGGGAGAAACCCGCCATCAGCAAGGTATGGGAGAATTTCCATAAAAGCCGGGACGAGCATAACCGCAATCTCCTGATGGAGCACTACCGGTACCTGGTTCGCTATACGGCCGAACGCGTGCATACGAAGCTGCCCGGCAAGGTTGAGGTGGACGACCTTATCAGCGCGGGCACCTTCGGATTGATGGACGCAATCGACGCATACGACCCGACCAGAGGCGTGAAGTTCGAGACGTACTGCTCGCCAAGAATACGCGGGTCGATTCTGGATGAATTGCGCAGTATGGACTGGGTGCCGAGATTGGTCAGGGCCAGAGCACACCAGTTGGCCAGGGCAAAGCAGTCGTTAGAGGCGCACCTGGGTCGAAAGCCGCACAAGGAGGAGCTGGCTGAAGAGATGGATATGGGCATCGAGGAATTCAACCGCTTGCAGCAGGACGCCGAAGCGGTGGGAATGGTGTCGCTCAACAGCCAGTATGGCGACGAGGAGAGCGAAAAGGACATCCGCGAGATAGACATCGTCAAGGACAAAAAGAGCGAGGAGCCGCCGATAGAGGCGCAAAAGCGGGACTTAAAGGAGCTTTTGACGAAGGGGCTGACGCGGGCGGAACGGCTGATTGTGGTGTTGTACTACTACGAAGAGATGACGATGAAGGAAATCGGGGCGACGCTGGATTTGTCGGAGTCGCGGGTTTCGCAGATGCACTCATCGATACTTGCCCGGCTCAAGGCACAGCTTGATACGAGGAAGAGGGAATTTTCATCGTAACCCTTCTTTGCCGCCGAGAACGCACAGGCCGTGGAGAAAAAACACAAAGTTGGGTTCCGCTGCAATAAGCAAAACGAAATATACGGCCAAAGAGCTGTTCGTCATCATTAAAATCTCTGGTTGAAATTCTCTGTGCCCGCCCGTCCTTTGCAATGTCATTATGCCTGCTCGTTTATAATGCTCATAGTCCTTTTGATTAATCAAAAGGACTATTGCCCCGCCTGTTCCGTTTGACACTGCAGGCAGTTGGCAGAGGTGTGCGGCTATTAAAATCCGTGATTGAAAAATCTGCGTAATCTGTGTAACCTGTAGTTTATGTTCAAAAACATTTCCATAATCGGCGATGGTGCGATGGGCACTGCTATGGCGATGCTCCTGGCCGAGCAGAACGTCGCTGTGCGCATGTGGGGCTACGACCCGAAGCAGCTCCTCGAAATCGAGCGCTCGCGTGAGAATGTCAGATTCCTCCCCGGCCATAAGCTACCCGACGCCGTCCGCTTCGAGCCGCGAGACGAATCAATTATGACCGATGCCGACCTGATTATCTCCGCCGTCCCCTGTCAGTATATAAGGAGCGTCTGGACGCGACTGAAAAAATTTACCCCCGAAAATATCCCAATCTGCTCAGTCGCAAAGGGTATCGAAAATAAAACGCTGCTTGGCCCCACACAGATAATCGCCGATTGTCTCGCCGGTGCTTCACGTTCTCTGGCAGCGCTGTCCGGCCCGACTATCGCCGATGAGATCGCGAGGAAACTGCCCGCTACCGCCTGCGCCGCCTCCGCCGACGAACCGCTGGCAGAAAAAATCCAGCAGACCCTCAGCACCGCCTGGTTTCGCGTCTATACCAATACCGATATCGTCGGCGTCGAGCTGGCAGGAGCAATAAAAAATATCATCGCTATAGCCGCAGGAATCATCGACGGCATCGACGCCGGCTCAAACGCCAAGGCCGCGCTTGTTTGCAGGGGCCTGGCCGAAATCAGCCGCCTCGGCGCCGCTATGGGTGCAACCCCGCAGACCTTCGCAGGTCTCACCGGTCTCGGCGACCTCGTTACTACCTGTATTTCCCCGCGGAGCAGAAATCGCTCCTTCGGCGAGCGCGTCGGCAAAGGCCTCTCACCCCAAAAGGCAAAAGCCGCTACCGTTTCCGTCATCGAGGGTATCGGCACCTGCAAAGCCGTCGTCGAGGGCCTGCTGCCCAAATACAATGTCGAGATGCCCATTACCCAGGCCGTTTACGATATTGTCTTCAAAAACAAACCCGTTCAGGACGCCGTTACCGAACTGATGACCCGCCGCCTCAAATCCGAACTGCCCGAGTATTGATTTATCACTGGCAGGCGACACTTCCCGAAAAACCCTTGCCTTATCCCGTCTTGCTTGTAATAATACCTTACGACTTTTGGGGCGGTTAGCTCAGTTGGTTAGAGCGCCAGCTCGACACGCTGGAGGCCACTGGTTCGAGTCCAGTACCGCCCATTCGATTCGCAGGAAGTGAAATGTTATCATAGAAGATTTAGTAGTGGTAAGACGCAAAGAAACCACAAATTAAAGGGATTTTCGAGACGGGTTCTGTGCTTCACTTGGTGCGGCGGGAGGCGGCAGGAATCAAAAGACGACGTCTTTTGCGTTGAAGACGGGGCCATCTTTGCAGCAGAGCTTGTAAATTTCATTGCCTTTTTCATCTTTGCATTTGACGGCGCAGCTCTGGCAGAGTCCTATTCCGCAGGCCATCATCTCCTCCATACTGACGAGGCAGTCGATATTTTTGTCGGCGGCGAGTTCGGCGATGTTAACGAGCATTGCCTTCGGCCCGCAGGCGCAAATGATTGTCTCGGCGGGGTTGTGGCCGTTATTGTTGAGCCATTCGAGCAGGCAACTGGTAACCGTCCCTTTGAAGCCGGCGGAGCCGTCGTCGGTGGCGACGAAAGAGCTGATGCTGTACCGGGCGAACTCGCCGAGCCAGAAGCCAAGCTCCTGCGAGATTTTGTCTAAGGTTCTTTCGAAAGGCAGATTATCTTTTGTTTTTGCGCCGGCGAATGCGATTGCCTCGATATTCGGCGATTCCTCGGTCAGCGTTTGCGCCAGATGTTCGAGAGGAGGGTTACCCATACCGCCAGCGACGAGGAGCACCCTTTTTTTGTCCTGGGGGATTGAGAAGCCGTTACCGAGAGGCCCGATGAGATTGACCGACTGGCCCTTGGCCAACGTCGTCATTCGCAGGGTCGCGGGGCCGAGCACGCAGTAAACGACCTCGACTACAGTTGCGTCTTTCTCCGCCGCTACTCTTGCGAAGCTGAAGGGCCTGCGCAGGAGTATCTGTTTGGCGGCGATGTCTTTTAGCTCCTCGGGGATGGCATTTTCCGGGGGCAGTGGGACAGTCGAGACATCGAACTGTGCGAACTGGCCGGGGCGGGTTTTTGCGAAGGCCTCGGCGGCTTCACCTGTGAGCTGCAGGCCCATACGATTGAAGCACTTGCGCAGGGGCCTGTTGAACAGGACCGTCGCTTCGAATTGTCCCTTTGTCTGCGAATCCATTATTTCGCCAATACGAGGGGGCTAAACAGAATATACAGCGATATCGTCAGTAAAATGACGAAGACGCCCGCGATAGCCGCGCCTTTGGAGGACTTGACGTCCATAGTGGTCTTGAGCTCGAACTGCATCGGCTCGCGCAGCGGCTTTATAATCGTGATTATGGTCATCACGATAAGGCACAGGATAAAGCATATCGCCATACGATTGAGGAAGTTCTTAAAAAGAAAATCCAGTATCTTGAAGTCCTTTATTGTAACGGCCATCAGTGACTCATTGAGAGACAATATTTTGAACGCGCTATACGCGATAATGTTCGTTACCAGGCCGATTATACCGACCATCCGCGGCGCCCTGCGGACGATAAGGCCGAAGGCGAACACCGCCAACACGCCGGGGCTAATCAGGCCCTGGCTTTCCTGAATAATCGTGAATATGCTGTTGCTGATTTTGGGGTTACCTAATTGCGGTGCGAGTATAGCGGCTATGACGGCAAAAACCACTACCATTACGCGACCGAGGAATACAAGCGCACCGCCTGACGCCTGGGGGGAGATGTGTTTTTTATAAATATCCATTGTGAAAATGGTCGATGCGGCGTTGAGCATCGCGGCCAGCGAGCTTACCACCGCCCCCAGAAGCGCCGCTAAGACAAAACCTAACAGCCCCACCTTCTGCGGGAGGACGTTGCCCAAAAGCTGGGCCAGGGCGGTGTCGTATTTGTAGGCGGTGAGCTTTTCGACGGTCACGGACTTATCGGCGGCTTTTGCGGCCTCTTCGGTTTTTTCATCGTAGGCCTGCACCTCCTTGTAAAACGCCGGGAAGGTGCTGGGGAGCGATTTATCTTCCGTCGTGAAGACCGTATATTCGCCGACCGTGGTGCTGTCGTAAGTTTCCTTGCTTAAAGGTAGTACATAGGGGTTGCCGACCTTTATCTGCTTTAGATATGAGTCGCTGGGGTATATGGCGAGCATAAACCTGCCCTTGGGCCAGCTTGTGACCTCTTGTTCGCTGGGCGACTGGACGACCTCGACGAATTTGCTATCGGGATTGGCCTTGAGGTATTTGGCAATCAGGGGTGCGTTATCGCGAGCGGCCTCGAGCTGCATATCGCCGAAGAACAGGTTAAAGGCGATAATGCCGGGTATCACAATCACAAGGGGTATGATGAGCTTCAAAAACGCGGCGAAGACGATGCCCTTCTGGCCCTGCGAAAGCGATACCGAGCCGAGGGTCCTCTGGGTGATATACTGATTGAGGCCCCAGTAGTAAAAGTTCGGTATCCACAGGCCCAGAAGCAGGGCGGTCCAGGGCAGCTTATCATCATTCCACGGCAGATACATATTCATACGAACGCGATTGAGGTCCCAGAATCGTTCGACTGCTCCGACGTTTTGTTTTAGCGATTCGACGGCAACTGCGCCGGTGCGGACGTCAACAATGCGTGCGGCCTCGGTGGCGGCACCGAGCTTGTCGAAGGCAAACCACATTATCAGTGCGCCTCCTATAATCAGGGCACTACCCTGAATGAGGTCTGCCCAGGCACAGGCCTTGAGGCCTCCTGCGACGACGTATATCATCGCAATGAGGCAGATAATCAGCGAGCCGGTAAGCAGGGGGACGTTGTAGTTCATCTTGCCGGCGAGAGTCCGCATTGTGAGGGCGCCGGAATAGGTGACTGCGCCGACGAGCAGCATATAAATAAGGATAGTCATAATGGCCATAAGAAAGCGTGCGGCGGGGTTGAAGCGGTATTCGAGGAATTCGGGCATAGTGTATATTCCGGCCTTTAGGAAATAAGGCAAAAAGGCGAAGGCGATTATCACGAGTGTTACGGCCGCCATCCACTCGTAGCTGGCGATTGCCAGGCCGACGTGGCTTGCGGCGTTGCCGCTCATTCCGACGAACTGCTCGGTCGAGATATTGGCGGCAATGAGAGAGAAGCCAATCAGCCACCAAACAAGTCCTCGGCCGGCGAGGAAGTAGTCCTCGCCTGTCTTTTCGTGGCGGCTTTTGCTTATGCCTACAATCAGAACCGTTGCGACGAAGGCCACAAAGACCGCAATGTCCGCTGCTCCAAATTGCATAAGAACTCCTTTCCTTTTCAACCCTCAAAATCAATCTTTATTCATACTGATAAATTGAGAAGATTATAGCCCTCCTGCCCGACAAAGCAACCCCGCAGATTTTGGCCAAAAAGGAAGGGTCGGTTCTGCCTTTCCTACCCTGAAGGTTAAGCAGCCCGACCCTTCAATCGACCTCGGCTACACGACCGAGTCGCAGCGGGTAATTTCTAATTTTTACGTTGACTGTGAAAGCGGCCGGGGTGTGGCTGTGAATCAGCCGCTTTCTATAATATAAAGTCCAGGAAAACGCCCCCGCGTTACAGTTTTTCTGCGGATTTTTTAAAGAATTTTTGGAAAATTTGTGAAAATGCCGGTCAGAACTGACAAGTTTCGGGCAGGAAAATGAAGAAAACGCTCAATCCGGGCAATTCTTGTCGGGGTCGCTGCAATCATAAGGCACATCACCCCAGGTGATTTTGGTCATCCAGCGTAAATCACAATCGCAGTAATCTATGGTTCCCTGGCCCCAAGGCGAATCCACAGATTCGAAGACATGCGGGTCGGTCCATTTCCTGTAAATCGCGTGGCCATCGGCAAAAACGAAAGTTGTTCCCTGATTGTGCCTCATAGGCGGCGGGTCATACCATTTGCCGGGTGCGCTGGAGCCACTACCATCATAGCTCACATAGAATGCACCTTGTTTGGCGGAGCCGACGTCCAGAAAGACAAATCTTTCTGATGGATGAATAATACGATTTATGATAGTTATCGTCCGACTAACAGACCCAGGACCGGCTGAACCCGGATAAGTGTTCATAGAATGAGCCATAGAATACGTCACATAATGGTTTTTCTCACCGGATGGGCACTGGTAGAGATTGTAGTCCCTGATATATTTCCAAAGCCCCCCATAAGCGATCGATTCTTTCCAGTCCTCTTCGTCGGGAACGGGATTCGGACATGAGATACCAGGCCAATCGAACCAGGCGTGCTGAGGTCCGCCGGCAGAAGGAGGAAAACTCCAGGAATAACAGACGTCTCCGGAGACAATTTTGCCGTCGTTATCGTTGGCGTGCATTTGCCAGGCGCCGGTCAAAGCCCGCAGGTTTGCCAGACACACTTCGAGTTTAGCCCGGCCACGGCCGGCGGCGATGATGACAGGGACATTGGCAAGAACAAAAAACACGCAGGCCGCTGCGACAACCAAATCAATTCTTGTCAGACCGTTTCGTGCTTTCATAGTTCTCTTCTTAGTCGATATCCGGCGGATAAGTAGGAGCGTAACCGAGATTTCCCCAGCAATGAATCTGCATCCAGTAGAGGTCCTGGAAGGCGAGTTCTGGTGATTGCGAATTCGGGAAAACGTTGTAAAAACCGCTGCCTTGTTCTGCCAACCGGGCGAAATCCACTGTTTCTTTGGCCCGCCATTTTTTATATTCTGCGTGGCCGTCGGCGAAGGAGAACGTTGACCCTTCGTCGTGACGCACCATAGGCGGGTCAAACCATTTCTCGCGATTAGCTCCATTGTAATTGACAGCGTAACTGTCAGGTGATACTGTTCCTATGTCGATGAAGACGAGCTGGGATGAGCTTTTTCTTATTTGACTCAGGTGATTTTTCCACACACTAATATTAGCTCCTCTATCGGCGAAAGCTAATCCTGAACCTGACGCAGGCAATCCATTCATCGAATCGACGATAGTGTATGTAATCAGCTTGTTTTTATGGCCCGTCGGGCAGCGGTAGATACTATAGTCACTCATATATTTCCACAACGCGCCGGTATCCATAGCGCATTTGTAGCCGCAATCAGTAGTAGCAAGGTAGCCGTCTCCAATCCAGGATAACTCTTTAATGTGTCCACCTGAGAATGGTGCTACTGCCTTTGTGTACTGCACAGGAGTACAGTCATCACAAACGTAAATAGGATTACTTAGCGACCCCTGCGGTGCGGCGTTGACGAGCTTGCCGTCGTTATCGTCGGCGTAGGCCTTCCAGGCGGAGGTTAGGGTTTTCAGATTGGTCATACACACTTCGATTTTGGCACGTCCGCGGCCTGCGGCGATGATGACAGGGACGTTGGCGAGGACAAAAAAGACGCAGGCCACAGCGACAATTAGATCAGCGTGTGTTAGTCCCGTGCTTTTTCTCATAATTCGGCCTCCATCAGCCATTCTTCGGCGAACAGGGCGATATCGTCATAATTAACATAAAGGTTTCTGTCGATGTCGGCAGTGGAGTACACGCCGTAGGTTTCAACCGATTCATCGCAGGATGCGTTACCGGGGTCGGTGCAATTGAGCCAGTCGCCGGCTATCAGGGCAAAATCGAAGAAGTCCACTGCCCAGCTTGGCTTGACGTCGGCCGGGTAGCGAAGAACAGGCAGCTCTCCTTCGCAGGAGGAATCCGTAATTGCCCAGACCCTGTTATTTGCGTCGCTGACAATGAGTGTGCCGTCTTCGGCGATAGCGGGGAAGCTGACCCAACCGTTGCCTTTGAAACGGGATATTTCCCGGCCATCGGGATTGACGACGCAGACGTATCCATCATCGCTTGCGGCGTAAATGTAGCCGTCTCTATCGACGCTTAAGGTGAAACCGCCGACAACACCGAGGCGGGTGCTCCACTTGATTGAGCCGTCAGGATTGACCGCCCAAAGATAAGGGACGTCGAGGCAGACATATATAGTGCCGTCAGGCCCGACGACAGGCGACGACCAGCCGGATGAATTTGTATCCGGCGGCTGCTGCAAGGGCGTTGCCCAGTCGATATTTCCGGTGCAGGGGTCAATCGCATAAAGGTTGGGGTCATTGACGAGGGTTTGATAGATGGTTCCGTCTGGGCCGATTGCAGGCGCGGCAAAAAGCATTCCGCCGTTTGTGCTGTTCGGGTCGGCTGCAGAGGCGAAGTTGTGAACCCATTTTGCGCTGCCGTCGTTAGCGTCGAGGGCGTAGAGGTTGGGGTCGTAAAGGCCGGCTATATAAACCGTTGAGTTATTGTCTATGACCGGGGTTGCAAGAATCGCACCATTAAGCTCGGCGGGGCCTTTTGTTTGGAATGTCCACAGTTCGGTTCCGTCGGCATCGAGGGCGTAAATCAGGCCATCTTCCGAGCAGAGATAAATTTTGCCGTCGTAACCAACGACCGGGGTCGAGTAAACGGGTGCATCGGTCGTTTGCGTCCATCGCAGGTCGCCGTAGTCGTCGATGGCATAGAGCCAGCCGTTTTGGCCTGCAACATAGACCATCCAGTAGTAGCCGACGGCGGGTGAGCCGACTATCGGCGTGTTGACGTCGTAGCTCCAGAAATAGTAACCCTCGTCGTCGAGCGCATAGATGAGGCCATCTTCGCAGCCGATGTATATGCCGTAGCTGTTCCAGTAAGGCCGGGTAATGGCGACCTGGGAGGAGACAGGCCCGTCGGTTTCGAAGACCCATTTTACGCAGCCGAGTTTCGGCCCCTCGTTATCACTTAAATCCGGCGCAGGCAGTAATCCATTGTGCTGCGATTCAGGCGGAACAGCCGGCTGGACCGGGTACCACTTCACGGTAAATAAGCCGCTTTCCCGCGAGAGGACGTTAGCATCTGCGATGTTAGGCACAACCGCAATCAGGCACTGGTTCGACTCTATGTCGTCGGGGATTTGCCAGAGATAGCAGTTATCATCGATATCGGCTGCAATCGTGTCCCAGTTCTCTCCCTCATCTTCGCTGAAAAGAATATCCACACTATCAACGTCATATTGTGACCATTTAATTCGCCGGCTGCTGCTTGTTGCCCATACTTCTCCTTGCACGGGCCTTTCGACAATAATCATTTTCGCATGTTCATCGGCGCCTATATCGACGGCTTTGCCAATCATTCTGGGCTGGCCGTCTATATCGGTTGCGTTCGGTGCGGGGACATAAAGGGTGCTGCCTGCATCGATACAGGGCGAGCCGGGGAGCAGGTGGAGGTCGCCGTAATCGTCGTTTCCGCCGACCCCCCAGCCGTCGCCGCCGTCGTTTGGCTCCCTCACAAACAACGGGTCATTAACTATGATTGCATTGTCGTTAATATCGAATGGCGGGACGCTATATGAGTCGGCATCCTGAATACAACTGAAAAGCATAGAAGTAACCTGAGACGTTGGTGTTATCTGTGAGCCAAGTACCTTCCCGCTCGAATCGGAGTTGCCCCAGAATATATTGTTAGACCCTGATAAAGCGCCTGACGATTTAAAAACACCGCCGCCCGTTTCCCGATGCGGCATTACCGCCGAATGAACACCCTTGAGCGTTTATTCTACCTTGACTTCCGATATACAGCCCGCCTCCGTTGCTCTGAGAGAAATTCCCAGAGATGATACTATTGTTCATGATTATTGTGTCGTTTTGGACGAAAATCGCACCGCCGCCGGGGCTTGTTAAAGCGATATTACCTGCAATCACGGAGTTGTTAATTGTCGAGGCCTCCAGCGTGCCAATAGACCATATACCTCCGCCATAGGACGACTGATTGTTTACGATTCTGCAGTTGTCAACAATAAAGGCCCCTGTAACAAAAATGCCGCCTCCGCGGCTGACAGCGGTATTATTGCTTATATTGCAGTCAGTTATTGTAACTGAAGTTAATGATGAGCCGTTGTAGTATATTCCCCCTCCGTAAATTGTTGCGTGGTTGCCGATTATGTTGCATTTGCGTATCATCGGGGCATAATAGTAAATATTTATACCTCCGCCATAGTCGGTATTGCCATCGGTTATGATAAAACCCTCCACGACCGTATTAGATTCGAGGTAGAACCCTCTGCCGGAATTATTACAGTCAATTATGGTGTTATTGGCCACAGACGGGTCGTTGGGGTCAGTGCTGCGGATGGTAATTTCCTTGCCGGAGACGTAAACGTCCCTGTTCCCGGTGCCGGTGTATGTTCCGGGTGCGACAATGACCGTATCGCCGGTTGAGGCGGCATCAACGGCGGCCTGGATGGTTGAATACTGACCGGGCACCAGGAGTTCCGCGCAGAACGCCTTCGAGCCAAAAAATATGGTCGCGACAATGAAAAATACCCTCTTCATTTCTCCTGCCCTTTCAATATAAAGCAAACCATATTATACCTTTCTTTTTGTGTTTTTTCCACAGTTTTATCAAATTGCAAATACAACAAGCGGCCGGGGTGTGGCGAGTTTTTCGGCCGCTTTCTGTAATATAAAGTCCAGGAAATCGCTGTCGTGTTACAGCTTTTTTGCGGATTTCTCGCATTTTTTGAAAAAAATTGCAAAAAAAGTGTAACGGACCTCGTATTTGAGGGACAATATATACAGGAAAAGAAATGGCAACACTGCTGCAAGTCAATCCGGGGCTGATACACGAGGCCCAGTTAGGCAACAAGTACAGTTTGGACCGCTTAGCTGAGCTGGCAAGGGAGCGTCTGTTTGTATATATCTACCGTCTGACCTTAGACGAGAACCTTACCGAGGACATTTTACAGGAGACGATACTGTTTATGATTCAGACAATAGACAAACTCGAACACGTTGACAAGTTCTGGCAGTGGATGTTCCGGACGGCGATGGGAAAGGTCCAGCATCATTACCGCGAGCTGAAACGCAAGAGGGCCGCGGAGCTGTCCGAAGAGGAGCGATTGCGGATACATCACCGGGTTTCCGTGGAGTTAAACGACGGGCTGACCGAGCTTTTGCGAAAAGAGCTGTCCGACGCGGTATTTACGGCGATGAAGCATCTGAAGCTGAAGTACCGAAATATCCTCATTCTTCGCTGTCTGGAGAACCTGGAGTATTACGAAATAGCCGAGGTAATGAAATGCTCGGAGCTCGGCTCGCGGGTGCTTTTCTTCCGTGCGAAGACGTCGCTTAGCAGGCAGTTGGCGGTGCAGGGCTTCGGCAAACGGCATCTGCTGATTGCGCTGGCGTTATTCGGCTTTGTCACCACTTCGGCGAAGGCCGCGTCGTCGGGCACGGTAACGGCGGCGTCGCTGGAAGTTGGTTTTGCCGCCTCATTTGTGGCCGCGATATCGAGCAAATTGGGGATAGCCGCGACGGCGTTTGCGGCCGGGGTCACCCTTGCCGTGCCCGCGCATACGCTGCTATATATCCTGCCAATCGCGTGCTTCGTCGGCCTTTGCATATTCTTCATCTGCCTGCTGGGAATCTACAATTAGCAGCATCAATCCGCCAAAAAATGCTTGAAACCGGCACGTTTTTCGGATAAATAATTCTCTTTGAATTACACGAAAGGAACGTGTTATGGCCAAAGCGTCTAAAAAGAAAAAGAAAATCCTTCGCAACCGGGTGTCGATGGCGACTAGGGCGATTCACGCAGGTGAGCCGCGGAAGAAATACGCCGATTCGCTGATGACGCCGATTGTTCAGACCTCGACATACACCTTCAAGAACAGCAAGGCCATCGAGGACTATACCAAGAAGGGCAAGGCGCATTACGAATACGGCCGATACGGCAATCCGACGGCCAAAATCGCCGAGCAGCGTCTGGCCGATCTCGAAGGCACCGAGGACTGTGTCGTTTTTTCCTCCGGTATGAGCGCGATTACGACGACCATTTTGTCGCTTGTTCATTCCGGCGACCACATTGTCATCACCGACGACAGCTATAAGAAGACGCTGGAGTTCTGCCGGTCGTACCTGAAACAGTTCGCCATCGATTGCACGATTGTGCCTTTCGGCGACTATGATATTATCGAAAAGGCCATCAGGAAAAACACCCGCTTCATTTTTTCCGAATCGCCCACTAATCCGTATCTGAATATCTTCGACCTTGTGAAAATCAAAAAGATAGCCGACAAACACAAGGTGCTGACGCTAATCGATTCGACTTTCGCTACGCCCTACAACCAGAGGCCCATCGAGTTCGGTATGGACCTGGTCCTTCAAAGCTGCACGAAATACTTAGCGGGGCACAACGACATCTTAGCGGGAGCGGTTTTAGGCAGGCAGGAGCTTGTCGAGAAGATTCGCGACCTTCACAAATCGATGGGCGGCACGATTGACCCTCACTGCTGCTATCTGCTTTTGCGGGGGCTTAAGACCTTCCCGCTTCGCGTTCGACAGCAAAACGAATCGGCACTGCGAATAGCCGAATGGCTTGAAGCTCATCCGGCGATAAGGCGGGTTTATTATCCTTTCCTGCCGAGCCATAGACAGTACGAAGTTGCCGTACAGCAGATGGAAGGCGGCGGGGGGGTTGTATCGTTCGATACAAAAGGAAATCTCGCCGATGCAAAACGACTGCTGGACCGATTAAAGCTTATTCACATAGGGCCTTCACTGGGCGGCGTGGAATCACTGATTACTCATCCGGCGCTTGTAAGCTATTACGACTATTCGCGGAAAGAGCGATATAAATTAGGTATTACCGATACGCTGTTTCGGCTGGCGGTCGGCATCGAAGATACCGAAGACCTTATTGCAGACCTCGAACAGGCCTTAAAGTAATCTCGAGAGAAAAAGGGGCCTGA
>CAZHVR010000033.1:0-26709 GCA_964536225.1 uncultured Pirellulales bacterium | reverse complement strand
GGGGTATCTGCATATAGGGGGGGCGAGGACGGCGTTATTTAACTGGCTGTTAGCGAGGAAGACGGGCGGCAAGTTCATACTGCGCATCGAGGACACCGACACCAAGCGCAATACGCCTACGGCGACACAGCAGGTGATTGATGACCTTCGCTGGTTAGGTATCGAGTGGGACGAGGGGCCTGCTATAAACGAGCACGGGCTGGAAGCCCGTGCCACGGGGCCGAACGGGCCGTATTTTCAGTCGCAGCGAAGGGAAATTTACGACAAATATGTAAAGCAGCTTATCGGGCAGGGCAGGGCGTATTACTGTTTCGAGACGGCCGAGGAGCTTGATAAACTTCGCAAGCAGGCCGAGGCGCAAAAGAAGGGGTTTGTCTATCAAAGGCCGAGCGTCTTGCCGACCGAAGCCGACGTTGAGAAGGCGAAGGCCGAGGGCCGGCCTGTTACGGTGCGGTTCGCGATGCCGGAGGGGCAAATCGTTATAAACGATATTGTTCGGGGCGAGGTAAGTTTCAATGCGGCCGAATTGGGCGATTTTATCATAATCAAAAGCGACGGATTCCCGACGTATAACTTTGCCTGCGTAATCGACGACCATCTTATGGGTATTACGTATGTGATAAGGGGACAGGAGCATTTGATGAACACGCCGGGGCAGCAGGCGCTGTGGCAGGCGCTGGGTTTCGGGGAACTGCCGAAATACGCGCATATGTCGGTTACGATAAGCGAATCGGGCGGCAAATTATCGAAGCGCGAGAGGCCGAAAACGCTGCGCAAGGCAATCAAGGCGCAACCCGATATCGACCTCGGTAAACTGGCAGCGGCGGTGGGGATTACTGTCGAGGAATTGAATGAATTTCTCAAGGGCAAGAGTACACCCGATATGCCGGCGGTTGAGCTAATGGCGAAATATATAGGCATCGAGCTGCCTGAAATAAACGTCGTGGATTTTTTCAAGAGCGGCTATACACCTGAAGCGCTGGTGAATTTCATCGCGTTACTCGGCTGGAATCCAGGGGGGAAGCGTGAGATTATGCCTCTCGATGAACTTATAGAAAGTTTCGATATTACGCGATTGACCAAATCGAACAGTTTGTTCGACCGCAGCAAATTGATTGCCTTCAATACGGAACATATAAAAATGCTTTCGGAGGAAAAGCTGCTTGCTCATTTGAAGGCGTATTTGAAGGTCGTCGATTCGCCTGTTACAAACGCTAATGATGAAATACTCCTGCGTCTTATTAAAATCTGTGAAGGGGCGAGGACGTTAGCGGATATCGAGCGCAAATGCAGGTTCCTTTTCGTCGCCGATGAGAAAATCGAATACGACGAGAAGGCCGTAAAGAAGGTTTTACTGAAAGACGACGGCCTTTCGATGCTGAAAATCGTTCGCGGAAAATTAGCCGAAATGACTGAGTTTACAGAGCAGGGAATCGAGGAGATGCTGCGAGCGCTGGCGGAGGAGCACAAGGTCGGGTTGGGCAAGGTCGCGCAGCCGGTGCGAGTGGCGATTACCGGCACGACGGTCAGTCCGCCGATATTCGATTCGGTGCAATTGCTCGGGAAGGAACCGACATTAAAGCGGATTGATAATACGTTGAAGAAATACGAGCAACAAAGTAAATAGTAAAAAGCAAAAAGTAAAAACACAAAGCAAAATGCAAAAAGATAAAGAGAACATTAAAAACGCGTTCAAGAAACGGCTGTATGCTTTTGTGTTGAAGCTAATCGAATTTATAGATACTCTTCGCAAAGATAATGTTTCGCACAGAATAGGCGACCAATTGCTTAGAAGCGGCACTAGTATTTTAGGGAATTACGTTGAGGCGCAGTCCTCCGGCAGTAAAAAGGAATTTACCAAGTATTTTAACATATCGTTGCGTTCAACAAATGAGAGCAAGATGTGGCTTGCTTTGCTCAGGGACAGTAAGCGGGCCAAACCCGAATCGGTCAGGTGGTTTTTGAGTGAGTTGGATGAGATTTCTAAAATTTTCGCTTCCAGTATATTAACCGCGAAAGGAAAACGAACTATTTAATTTTTACTTTGTATTTTTACTTTTTTACATTTACTTTTTGCTTTTGGAGTAAGTTATGTCGTTACTTGTTACTGGTTCGATAGGGATTGATACGGTAAAGACGCCGTTCGGGGTGAGTAAGGATTGCTTAGGCGGGTCGGCGGTATATTTCAGTATGGCTGCGAGCTTCTTTACGCCTGTTAGGTTTATGGGCGTGGTCGGGGCGGATTGCCCGTTTAGTTTGAAGAAGGTTTTCAAGGGCCGAAAGGTTGACCTGACGGGGCTCGAGGTGCGCGAAAAAAGCAAGACATTCCGCTGGGCGGGGTCGTATCAGGGTTTGATGAACGAGGCCAGGACGGACGCCGTTGAGCTGAATGTATTGGCGGAGAGCCCTCCTGAAATGCCGGAGAAATTCAGGGACAGCAAGTTCGTTTTTCTTGCAAATACTGCGCCGATACTTCAAATCCGGCTGTTAGACCAGCTTAAGAAGCCGAAATTCGTTGCGGCGGACACGATGAACATGTGGATAAATAATAATCCGGCCGATTTGAAACGCCTTTTGAAGAAAATCGACTGCATCATTCTTAATGACGGCGAGGCGAGGATGCTTGCCCGCGACGATAATCTCATAAGGGCGGCTGCGAAGATTATTAAGTTAGGGCCTTCGATAGCGGTCATCAAGAAAGGTGAGGCGGGGTCCATAATTCGCAACGCCAAAGGGCAGATGTTCATCCTTTCGGCGCATCCTGCGGAGATTGTCAAGGACCCCACCGGCGCGGGCGACAGCTTTGCGGGCGGATTTATGGGTTATTTAGCGAGCCGGGGAAAGACCGATTTTGCCTCACTTAAAAAGGCCGTAGCATACGGGACCGTCGTCGCATCTTTTACCATCTCCGATTTTTCGCTCAAGGGCCTTACGAAGACAAGCAAACGCGACATTGGTAAGCGCCTGAATCAGCTTCGCCTTATGTTAAAGTTTTGAGAGAGGTAAATGTGCGCTGCTTTATAGCTATCGATATTGACGAGAAGGTACGGGAGGCAATCGCCGATTTGCAGAAGCAGCTTGCATCGAAGGTTGACGTTAGACGCGGCGATGTAAAATGGGTCGAGCCGGCCAATATTCACCTGACGCTGAAATTTTTAGGTGAGATAAAAGACGAGCAGGCGGTCGAGGTATGTGAGATTTCGGAGCAGGTCGCGGCCGGCCACAAGAAATTCGTCCTTGATATCGAGTCAGTCGGCTCATTTCCCCCTTTGGGGTCCCTAAGGGGAGGCGGCAGAAGCGCCAAGGTCGTATGGGTCGGCGCGGGCAATCCCGGCGCGCCGGGAGAGGAGTTATTGGCCCTGCAAAAAGACCTCGATGGACTGCTCACACAGGCGGGCTATCCGAAAGACAACCGTGAATTTGCCGCGCATCTGACCTTGTGCCGAATCCGCAATCCGAAGGCGGGTGTCAAACTGGCCGAGGCCTGCAAGGCGTTCGCGGATTACAAGCTCGGCTCGATATCCGCAGAGGCGGTATGCGTTTACCAAAGCCAGTTGACACCAGCCGGGCCAATCTATACTCTATTAGCCAGTTACAAACTAAGCTAAAAGTGTAAAATGCTTTCTTTTAACCATCGGCTTTAACTTTGGAGGAGAGCAGCGATTATGGCAAAGACAAAAACGACACAGCAGGGCAAGGGTGCGGTTGAGCCGCTGCGAGGCAAGGAAACCGGAGCGGAATCGGCGCTGCAGCGGGTCATCGCTCAAATCGAGAAGCAATACGGCAGGGGGGCGATTATGCAGATGGACGAGCATCTCTACGCCAGAATCCAGGGTATTCCCACCGGCGCGTTGTCGCTCGATATCGCGCTTGGCGGGGCAGGGGTCCCGCGGGGCAGAATCACGGAACTTTACGGCCCGGAATCCTCCGGCAAGACAACGCTGGCCCTGCATATCATCGCCAACGCGCAAAAGGGAGGTGGAGTCGCTGCATTCATCGATGCCGAGCACGCGCTCGATACGACCTGGGCGAAACGCTTAGGCGTTGACGTAAGCTCGCTGCTCATCAGCCAGCCCGACACCGGCGAGCAGGCGCTCGATATAACCGAAATGCTGATAGCATCCAATTCCGTTGATGTTGTTGTTATCGATTCGGTGGCGGCGCTGACGCCAAAGGCCGAAATTGAGGGCGAAATGGGCGACAGCCACATGGGGCTTCAGGCGCGACTTATGAGCCAGGCGATGAGGAAACTCACGAGCATCATCGCCAAGAGCAAAACGGCGCTGATTTTCATAAACCAGATTCGTATGAAAATCGGCGTGATGTTCGGCAATCCCGAGACCACGACGGGCGGCAATGCGCTGAAATTCTACTCTTCCATCAGAGTTGACCTTCGCCGAATTACCACGCTCAAGGACGCAAGCGGCTCAATCGGCAGCAGGGTACGGGCCAGGGTCGTCAAAAACAAAATCGCGCCGCCTTTCCGCGATTCGGAATTCGACGTTATGTTCGACAGGGGCATAAGTTATGAAGGAGATATTCTCGACCTCGGCGTTGCCTGTAACGTAATCGAAAAATCGGGCGCGTTTCTGAGTTTCGGCGAAGTCCGTCTGGGCCAGGGCAGAGAAAAAGCAAGACAGTTCCTTGTCGACAACAAGGACCTCTGCGAGCAGATTAAACACAAAATCTTGGTCGCGAAAGGACTCGTGCAGGACGAATCGGCGTAATTACTCCTGCCGTTATGACACCGAGCGCAAAACAGATTCTGAAAGGATAATACTATGGGAATAGTGTTGGGGCTTATCAGTGCAGCTATATATGTTTTCTTTATCGTTATGTTTTACAGATTAGTTCGGGCTGCCGAAAAAATCGCGGATAACATTGAAAAAGGCATACCAATCCGAAAAGAAAATACAACGACTTAATTACCCCCTGATGCCGTTATGACACTGAGCGCAAAACAGATAAGAGCCGGCTTTATCGACTTCTTCAGGGGTAAAGACCACGAGTTTGTCCCCAGCTCGCCGATTGTTCCCGTCGGCGACCAGACGCTGCTTTTCGCAAACGCGGGAATGAACCAGTTCAAGGACATATTCCTCGGATTGTCCTCGCCCAAATGCCGCCGAGCGGCCAACAGCCAGAAATGTCTGCGTGTCAGCGGCAAGCACAACGACCTCGAGGAGGTCGGCCGAGACGGCTATCACCACACGTTTTTCGAGATGTTAGGCAACTGGTCATTCGATGACTATTTCAAGGCCGAGACAATCGAGTGGGCGTGGCAACTTCTTGTTGATGTCTGGGGAATCAATCCCGAGCAGCTTTACGCCACCGTTTTTGCCGGCGACGCCGACGATAACCTGCCCGAAGATACAGAGGCTGCGAAACTATGGACCAAGGTAACGCCACTTGCTGCCGAGCGGGTCCTCAAATTCGGCAAAAAGGACAACTTCTGGGAGATGGGCGAGACCGGTCCCTGCGGACCGTGCAGTGAGATCCATATCGATCTTGGCCCCGATGCCTGTGACAAAAAGGCCGTCCCCGGCCACAAGTGCGCCGTGAACGCCGGCTGCGCGAGATTTATCGAGCTGTGGAACCTCGTATTCATACAATTTAACCGCGCCGAAGACGGCAAACTGACGTCTCTGGGCGCGAAATACGTCGATACCGGCGCAGGCCTGGAAAGAATAGCCGCGGTCCTGCAGGGAAAACCGAGCAACTACGATACGGACCTGTTCTCGCCGATTACCGATAAGGTAAGCTCGATGACCGGCAAGCGGTTCACATCCCAGCTTAATAACAAAGTCGATAACGCATTCAGAGTTGTCGCCGACCACATCAGGGCGCTTGTTTTTGCAATAACCGACGGCACCACTCCGTCGAACGAGGGCAGGGGCTATGTGATTCGCAGAATCCTTCGCCGGGCCTCTCGATTCGGCAGAGAGCTCGGTCTGCACGAGCCGTTCCTTTATAAACTCGTTTCCACCGTGGGTGATTGCTTAGGCGAGGCGTTCCCTGAAATAAAGGCAAGGGCAGATTTTGTCTCCACCGTAATCGAATCCGAAGAGGCGAGCTTCGGCAGGACTTTGGACAGGGGGCTTGAGATATTCAACGATGCGGCCGATAAGGCCAAAAAAACCAAAGACAAAACGATTACCGGCGATGACGCCTTTCAGCTATACGATACTTACGGCTTTCCTGTTGACCTCACTCAATTGATGGCTCAGGAACGAGGCCTGAAGGTTGATACGGCCGGATTTGAAAAGCTGATGGAAGAACAGCGAAGCCGGGCAAGGTCGGCGCAGAAGGGCACACAGCTTCTTGTCTCCCTGGCTGACGCGGAACTGCCCGTAACCGAGGATTTGCAGAAATACAAAACCGACCGCGCGACTGCGACTATCGTCGGCTTTATCGACGAAGGCGTTTTCAAAACCGACGTCGAATTTCAAACCGGCGCTGAAATCGGCGTAGTCCTCGACAAGACCTGCTTTTACGCTGAAATGGGAGGGCAGGTGGGCGACTGCGGAACAATAGAATCGGACAGGGGGAAGTTGGCCGTAGATGCGACCGCCAAGGTTGCCGACTGTGTCATTCACCGCGGCCGGGTTATCGAGGGGATTCTGGCGGTCGGTGACAAGGTAACGGCCGTCGTAAGCCCCGACAGGGACGCCACAAGAAAAAATCACACCGCTACTCACCTGCTTCAGTGGGCTCTTCAGCAGGTGTTAGGCAAGTCCGTCGCCCAGCAGGGCAGCTTGGTTTGCCCCGACTATCTGCGGTTCGATTTCACTTATCCCAAGGCGCTGACCGCCGAAGAAATAAGCAGGGTCGAGACATTGGTCAGGGAGAAAATCGCAGCCGATTTACCCGTTACCAGTGCCGTTTTGCCGCGGGAGGAGGCCGACAAGGTAGGTGCGATGGCGCTATTCGGGGAAAAATACGGCCGGGAAGTCCGCGTTGTCGCTGTTGGTGCGGAAGAGCAGGACGGTTTGCAGGAGGCATTCAGCAAGGAATTCTGCGGCGGGACCCACGTTAACAGGACAGGTGTTATCGGCGGGTTCAAAATCACAAGAGAGGAGAGCATCTCCGCGGGTGTCCGCCGAATCACCGCGCTGACGGGCGTAGGCCTTGAAAAATATTTAGGGCAAAGAAGCGGGATTGTCGATGAGCTTGCGGTTTTACTGAAGGTCTCTCCGGAGGCAATAGTCGAGAGGGTAAATAAGCTGCTGGCGGAAAACAAGAAACTTGCCAAGCAGCTTAAATTCGCCCCGCGGCAGGGAGCATCTGATTCCCTTGCCGAGGCAAAACAGCTTTTAGAAAAATGCGAAAAAATCGGCGAGGTCTCTATAATCATCGGCAAACTCTCGCCGACGACCGTCGAGCAGGCCAGGGGCGCAATAGATATGCTCAAAAAGAAGGCCAAATCAGCCGTCATAGCTCTCGGTTTGGCCGAGGGCGAAAAGGCAACGCTGCTGGCAGGTGTCACCGACGACCTCACAACCAAAGTAAGCGCAGCGGAGCTGCTCAAAGAAATCGCACCTATAATCGACGGCGGAGGCGGAGGAAGGCCGAATATGGCGCAGGCAGGCGGCAAAAGGGCGGAGAAGCTCGACGAGGCACTAATGAGAGCCGCTGAAATTATAAAAACAAAATTATAAACCCTGTAGGAAGAGGTCGGTTTATGGAGGGAAATAAGCCGGACCAGCGTCAGAACGGCTCTTTCATCCGGTTTGACTGTGCCTTCTGCGGTCAGCAGATTCGCGTCTCTTCGATACACGCGGGCAAGAAAGCGAAATGCCCGAAGTGTAAAAACATCGTCATTATCCCGCAACCGGCCGCCAGGCCGCCTGCGTCACAGGAAGAGGAACCGGTTCGCCTGAAACGTGATGCAGGACCACCTCCCAGACAGGTCGGGATGACCCATACTCAGGCCCAGGAGTGGTATCGCACCAGCCAGGAGCCGACCGCGGACTCCGTCATATTCACAGAACCGCCCGAACAGAAACCAGCCACGATTCTGGATGTCTTTACCTTTCCTTTCAGCGTGGCTGGGATTCTGCATCTTATCCTGTTCTGGTTAGGGCCGTTTGTGCTCGGGTTTGCGGGACGAATATTTGCAGCCGCCTGCTGCTACGGCCCGCTGCTGGTCCTCGGCTTATATATTGCGCTGCTCGGCTATTTCTTTTATTATCTATCCAGCTGCGTTATCGTCTCTGCAAAAGACGAACGTTTTGCGCCGGACATGTCTTTCGAAGACACGCCGGGTTTTTGGGAACTTCTGTATCGCGTTCTTCTTATTTTCGGCTGCGTACTTGCCTGCTTTGGCCCGATGCTTCTATACGTTTTGTTTGCCTATATTTGGCCTGCTTTTCAGGTCGGCTCTGAAACGAATTTTCTCGCCCTGCGGACTGACGCATGGTACTGGATATTCTACGGACTGGGTGTATTTTTGCTGCCGATGTTTCTGATGGCCACGGCCCTGTTCGATTCAATCACCGCCCTGAACCCCGTCCTGATAATCGCTTCGATAGCCGGCACATTTCTGTCGTATTGCGGCCTTGTCCTGCTGTTTTGCGCTATCGGTCTTGTGATGAACTTCGTCGGCCAGATGCAGCCGGGCGTGCTGTCCCTGTTTGCCTGGGGTATCGATGTTTACCTGATGTTTATCGCTGCTTATATACTCGGCCGGTTCTTCCGAAGATACGAAGGCCGGCTGAACTGGGAAGTGAAGCTTTAGTGTTCCTGCCGGATTTTCACGCTTCTGGCGTGTGCGTCCAGTCCCTCGGCCTCGGCTAACCGGATTATATCCTCAGCGCTTTCGGCCAGTTTCTTTTTGTCGTATTCGATAATGCTTATTGATTTGATAAAGTCATTACTGGTAAGCGCGCTGAAGAACCTCGCACTTGTTCCGGTCGGCAGCGTGTGACTCGGCCCGGCCCAGTAATCGCCAACAGCAATCGGCGAGTAATCGCCAATAAATATCGCACCTGCGTTTTGAATCTTGTCAGCTATAGCTTTGCTTTGTTCGCCGCACTGAATCTGCAGGTGTTCCGGTGCGAAAACATTCGCATAATCTACCGCGTCCTCAATATTTCCAAAAACAACAATTGCGCCGAATTCCATCAGGCAATCAATCGCTTCTTTTGACCTGTTTATTTCTTCTACCTGTCGTTTGAGTTCAGACAGTACTTCTAAACCCAGTTTTTCGGAATCTGTAAATAACACTGCCGAACCCGGATTATGTTCCGCCTGGCTGAGCATATCGGCTGCAACCCACGCCGGATTCGCCTTGTCATTTGCAATTATCAATACTTCGCTTGGCCCGGCTATAGAATCGATACCGACAAGACCGAGGACTTTTTTCTTTGCCATTTGGACCCAGGCGTTTCCCGGCCCGACAATCTTATCAACGCTTCGTATTGTTTTATTTCCCTTAGCTATCGCCAGTACGGCCTGTGCGCCGCCGATTCTGTAAACCTCTTTAATATTCAACTCTTTACATGTTGCCAAGATTACCGGGTGAATAGTGCCCTTATATCTCGGAGGTGATACTACAACAATTTCCTTTACACCTGCCACCTGTGCGGGAACAGCAGTCATAATAACTGTCGATGGCAGGGGGGCCGATGCCCCAGGAACACATATCCCGATTCGTTTTATTGGTGTGTATTTTATGCCGGTCGATTTGAAATTCTTGTTGTTACCAATGAAGATGTTTGACTGATACTCCTCAACGTTCTTTATCGCCCGCTGAATCGACTTCAAAAGTGCTTTGTCGATTGCTTTATGGGCAGCAATCAACTCTGCTTCTGATACCCGGAACTGCTCAGGAGTCAACTTCACACCGTCAAATTTCTCTGTGTATTCGGCTACTGCTTTGTCGCCGCCGTCCCAAACTCGCTCAATTATTTCTGCTACTTGCTGCCCTTCTTCACTTCGAGGATTGAAAGTTGCCAGCGCGCATACGGTCTCACGAAGGATTTTTAACTTTTCAATAAACTCCGGCTGGTCGTATTTAATCAGGATTTTATCAAGTTCGTTCGACATAATTTTCTGCGGCTGGCTTATCTTCCGAAGTTTCCGTAGCTATAGGCGCGCGTTGCCTTTTGCAAGAGCATGTATTGCCGGCCTTTATATCTTGTCAAAATTCCGGCTACGCTGAACCTTACGGTATTGAGCTCGCCCTGCATTTGCGCGATTGCCTCTTCGAGGGCCTGGTCGGGCAGCAATTCAATTTCAAACCTCTCGATCCCCTGCCCAAGACCGTCGGTCTCGAATTGGTAAATACCGTTCTTCTTAACTATACGGCCGACGCGATTGGCAAAAATCCTGTCCTGCTTCAACTGCAAACTCGCGGGGGGTTCCTGGGTCGGCAGAACCTCCGAGGTTCGAAGCTGGGCTGTTATCTCGTTGGGAATACTCAATATATCGTTGGGTGCGTTTATCGAAGTTGTCTTTTCGGTACCGGCGTTTTGTTCCGGCCGGGGAGCGGGCGTGTCAAACTTGCGCAGGCCGAGGAAATACACGGGGAAGATATAGTTTCTGCCCTCGAATTTCGTCACCTTGCCCCACAGCCGATATCTTGCCTCCGTACGCGTTTTTGCGTCTTCGGTCATTTTTTCGAGCGTGGCCGATTCGAGCAGCTCAATCGACTGCCCGGCCTTGAGCTCCGCTGCCCCGTCGCTTATCGCAGATTCGAATTCAAAGAGCCACTTGCCGTCTTTACCCTCTATAAGCCGGCCGTCAACTCCGGAGAGAACGTAGTCATCGTGAAGCAGTTTTCTCTCCGCATCCTGCGCAAAGGCGTTCCCCGCACAAAAACCGGCTATCGCCGCCGCGACTAATACGAATTTTGTTTTCACTGTTATCTCCAGTGCAAAATCAACCGAGGCCTTTCAATATCTCAACAACCTCTTCAGGCCCGCTGGCAAACAGCAAATGCCGCCGGCTGCCCGCATCGTCGGCTGCCACCAGCTCGGCAAGGCCTTGCCAGTATTCGCCTAACAGTATAATCGGTTTGTCCTCGCCTAAAAAGCCCTTGTTTTTCAGCTCCCAGACAAAAGCAAGCTCCAGCAGGGTTCCCGTCCCGCCGGGCAGCACCACATAGGCATTTCCAATCTCTACGAGCTTTTCAAGCCGTTCATTTAACGACTTTGTAACGATTTCCCGGCTGATAAATTTATTCGCGTGTCCTTTTTTGAACGCCGAACACGTTACTCCGACGACCTCGCCGCCTGCCTGGCCGGCCCCCTTGGCCGATGCCTCCATCGTTCCGCCATAACCGCCGTTGGCTATCGTGAAACCCGCCCTGGCCAAGGCCCTGCCTAAGTTCTCAGCCAATACGTAGTTCTTATCACCTGCCCCTGCTCTGCCCGTCCCGAACACGCTTACTGTCTTTATCATTTTTATCCGCCTCTGGCGGATGCCTTACCAAGCGTATATTTCAGCAGGCCGCCCGAAAGCAGAATCTCCCTGTCCCTGTCCGAAAGATTTAATTTTCCGACAAATTCATATTTACCGCCGGCTTCGGCGACTTTTACCTCATTCTTGTCCCGTATTGCGTCTCGAAGCCCGTGGATTTTCAGTTTATCACCCTGGCTGATTTTGTCGTAATCGCCTGCCGTCGCAAGCTCTATCGGCACAACGCAGAAATTTATCAGGTTGGCCCTGTGAATCCGCTCGATTGTTTTGGCAATTACCATCCGCACGCCCAGATACATCGGGCACAGCGCCGCATGCTCTCTCGACGAGCCCTGGCCGTAGCTTTGGCCGGCAACGATTATGCCCGCCTGGCCTTTGTCTTTTACCTTTGTTGCGCGCTGGGCAAAAGTGGGTTTGCCTTTCTCGTTGAAACAGTGAAATACGAAAGACGAATACTCAGGTACGTTGCTGCGGTATTTCAAGAACGCCCCGGCGGGCATTATGTGGTCGGTCGTAATTTTGTCGCCGCACTTTATCAGCACCTCGCCGGCCAGGTCTTCCGGCAGGGGAGTAGGACTTTGCGGCACAACTATAGTCGAGCCGCGTACGACCTGTGCTTTGTCCGCATCCTTTTCGCTCAGGGGCGGCTCTATCATATTGTCGTTGACGATAAATTCATCCGGCAGCTCAATCCGAGGATAGTTTATGTCGAACAGTTCGCCCAATCGGCGCGGGTCGGTTATTTTTCCAGTCAGGGCCGAGGCCACGGCCGTCTCGGGGCTTACCAGATACACGCGGTCGTCTCTTGTTCCGCTTCGCCCGCTGAAATTTCTGTTAAAGGTCCGCAAGCTCGCGACTCCTTCGGCTGGTGAAAAGCCCAGACCTATACAAGGCCCGCACGCGTTTTCCAGCACCCTCGCTCCGGCCGAGATAACGTCGGACAATGCGTCGTTTGTCGCCAGCATATTCAAAACCTCCCTGCTGCCTGGGGCGACTGCGAACTCAACGGTCGGATGAATGCGATGGCCCTTCAGGACCTTCGCCGCCATCATCAAATCGCCGAAGCTGGAATTTGTGCAGCTTCCTATCGCAATCTGGCTGACCTCTGTCCCTTCGA
Organism: uncultured Pirellulales bacterium; assembly: GCA_964536225.1. GTDB lineage: Bacteria > Planctomycetota > Phycisphaerae > Sedimentisphaerales > Anaerobacaceae > Fen-1362. The sequence continues at coordinate 14,174 of CAZHVR010000033.1, read as the reverse complement.
TTTCTGCGACTTTTTTTACGTTATCCGGCGAAGATGGACACGCCGCCATCGGCTCAAGCTCATTGAGGTTTATCTCTATCAGCCGGTCGTATGTTGCTCCCGCATCCGCGTTTAACTCGCAGAAATCTTTTTCCCGTTTTTGCGCATGAAGGAACTTTCTCGTCTGCTCGTCGCTGGGGAATATACTTGTCGTTACGCCCAGCTCTGCACCCATATTCGTAATCGTTGCCCGCTGCGGGACCGTCAGTGTTTCAACGGCGGGGCCGAAATATTCCACCATCCAGCCGACGTTGCCTTTTGTCGTAAGAATTCCCAGCAGTTTCAGAATCACGTCCTTGGCCGCCACCCAATCCGGTAGCTTCCCCGTCAGCTTCACGCCGACAACCTTCGGACAGGTTATATAGAAGAGCCCGCCGGCCATAGCCGCCGCAACATCCAGGCCGCCGGCACCCATCGCCAGAGTTCCAATACCTCCTGCCGTGGGCGTATGAGAATCGCTGCCTAATAGCGTCACACCCGGCTTTGCGAAGCGTTCCAGGTGGACCTGGTGGCAAATGCCGTTGCCTGCTCTCGAATGATACGCACCGCTTTTGATGGCTTCTGTCTGCAGATACAGATGGTCGTTGTGGTTCTCAGGCCCGAATTGCGACATATTATGGTCGATGTAGCTGACCGACAAATCGGTCCGGACTCTTCCGGCGCCCATCGATTCGAACAAAAGAAACGCCGTCGTCCCGGTGGCGTCCTGTGTCAGCGTCTGGTCAATCCTTATGCCTATCTGCTCGCCGGCCTCAAGCCGGCCTTCTTTAAGGTGCGCACCTAATATTTTGTAAACAAGTGTCTTTGCCAACGTTTTGCTCCGTTTATTGCGGCTGTAAATTGCCCCGTCAATCTAACATAAAATTCCCCCGAATTCAAACCTTCCGAAATAAAAGCGGCCCCGGGCATTTCACCCGGGGCCGCCTGAAAACCAACAATCACGACCGATTGCTTTGTGCCTGCTGCGTCCTGTCAGGGATATTCGCAATCGGACGGATATTCAATCCGGACTTAACATTAAGGTCCTTGGCCCTTACAGGGAGTAGTTATTGCGGTTTGACGCTCATTAATCAAAAAGGCGTCTTCCTCTGAAACAACACAGTAGTACGCGTTGTTGGTGCTGAATGTACCGGAACCAAGATATCTGGTATCCGAGAAATATCCGCAGGCCTCTCTAACATCCGGAGCCGGCCTTTGCGACTCTGCGAGATCCTTATACCATCTTTGCCAGATGTTGTCGTTGTCCACTCCCACGTTGGATGTCGTCTCGAACTTTACGTGCCCGTCGTTATACAGGACGTTCTGTCCTTCTCGCTGGTGGCTAGCCGCGTTAAACACGAGGTCCGGGTCGGTGTATTTGGTTGTCGTATTATCAACACACCATCGCGTATAAGGGGATTTTTCATTCAGCGGGTCGTTGGAATTTTTGGCTTTCCCTTGAGTTGGAGCCCCGGATGTCGCTACCTCCAGGTAGCTTTTCCCGTTATCGTCCATAGACGGATTTCTGTCTGCCGCCAGCGGGCAGGTCGGCTTGCTGTTTCCGCTTATCCGGTAGGCCGAGGCCGAGCCGCTGGCACCGGCTACCCCTGAGAAGGGCATGTGGTACGAATAGCTGCAATATTTCCCCGGATTATTACCGAAATCCCATGCCTTGGTAAGGTCCTGAACATAGGGATCGGGGTTCGTACACTCCGAGAGCTTGAATATGGCGCTGCCGGCATCACCCTTGCAGTTAAACTGCTTGGTCGAGACGTCCTCGTACTTTACAAGCATATAGAAGACGGAGCCGATAGTTGCCTCACTGGTCTGGCCGTTGTTGCGTGAAAAGGCGTCCATCATAGTAGCTGAATCCCATTTATAGAGTGCGCCGTTCGGGGTCAATTTTACCTGCATGCTGAGACCGGGCAGGGGGTATTCATCCTGGTAATCGCCCGCATACAGCAGAATCGCCTTGCCGATGCCGGACAGATTTGACCCGCACACCATCCTGTAGGCAATCATCCTGACCTTGGCCAGCGCGGGCAGCAGGATGCCCATCAGCAGAGCTATGATCGCTATAACGACCAGAAGCTCCACCAGTGTAAAACCTTTCTTTTTTCTCATTTTTCTTCTCCTTATTGTTTTTTCAAGATTCGCTTAATCCGGCCGTCCTGAGCACATTCGGGTGAGGCCTCAGAACGATAAATCCAAGTTTTCCCACTTGCACACTTTTGAACCCCAGTGCCTTGCGAACCTCTTTATTCTTTAACAGTTTCGCTCGGGGCCGGCCGGCAAAATATCCTTATTTTATAGGACTTTTTAGCTGCTTTTGTTAACTCTGTACAGCCGTGTAACAAAAGTTAAGCAAAGCAACACCGTTTCCGGCAGGTAGGTTTTTGATATGATATTGGGCAGGATGTAATTTATAATTACGGCAAATTTATGATTATGGTTTTTTAACCTATCTGCTCTATTGTCAACTTACTAACATACACCCTTTCTGTCAAGTTTTTTCGGCAGAAATCTGCGAATTCCTTTAAAATTCCCACTTTATGCTTGATAAGTGCGTTTTTTAGCGTAAAAAAGGGCTTATGATTGAAGAATCTCAAATACAAAAACTAACAAAAGTCCTAAAAAACTATGGCCAGGCTTACCTCTTGGCTTTCTGGGACCGCCTTGACAGCATCCAACAGGATAATCTGTTTTCACAGCTAAAAGGCCTTGATTTCGCCCAGGTTGACCGCTGGCGGCGCGATTTTGTTGTTAATCATGCGCCTGCCGGCCTGCCTGCCGACCTTGCACCGGCACCCTTTTATCCGCTACAGCCAAACAGCGAAACGCAGCGGAAAAAATACGACCAGGCGTGGCAGCTCGGCGAAAAACTAATCTCCGAAGGAAAAGTTGCTGCTTTTGTTGTTGCCGGCGGCCAGGGCACACGGCTCGGTTTCGACGGCCCAAAAGGGAACTTCCCAATCAGCCCCGTAAAAAACAAGACGCTGTTTCAAATCTTTGCGGAAACCATCGCCGCCGTCTCTGAAAAATACCGTGCCGTCTGTCCCTGGTATGTTATGACCAGCCCGCTGAATTATGAACAGACGCTGCAGGTTTTCCATGACAATGATTACTACCATCTTGACAAAAGCAACGTGTTCATATTTCAGCAGGGGACATTGCCTAATTTTTCACTGGACGGCAAAATCCTGCTTGCCGACCTCGACACAATCGCTGTTTCTCCGGACGGCCACGGCGGCTGCTTAAAGGCGCTGTGCGAATGCGGCGCCCTCGATGATATGAAGAAACGCGGAGTCGAATTTATCAGCTACTGGCAGGTCGATAATCCGCTTGTAAATATATTCGACCCGTTGTTCATAGGGCTGCACGCCCTCGACGGCTCCGAAATGTCCTCCAGGGGCCTGACCAAAACCGGTCCGCTCGAAAACGTGGGCAACTTCTGTCTTGTTGACGGTAAAATTACCGTTATCGAATATACTGAATTCAACACCCAGCCCGAAAAAATCACACAACGAAAAAATCCCGACGGTACTCCCGCCTTTCTCGGCAGTATTGCCATTCACCTCATCAGCACAAGCTTTGTCGAGAGATTCAATAAAGAGAGCATTGACCTGCCGTTACACAGGGCCGAAAAGAAGATTCCTCATATCGACGACAAAGGCAATCGCGTCGAACCGGCCAAACCTAACGGGGTGAAACTCGAAAGCTTCGTTTTCGACGCACTGCCTCTGGCTTCGAACTCGATTATCCTCCAGACGCTGCGCAGCGAGGAATTTGCCCCGACTAAAAACGCCACAGGCGTTGACAGCGTCGAAACAACGAAACAATTAATGACTGCCCGCGCCGCCTCCTGGCTCGAATCGGCCGGTGTCACCGTCCCGAGAAAATCCGACGGCTCCTGCGACTGCACCCTCGAAATCGCACCGTCTTTCGCGCTGACGAAAGATGACGTTGCTGAGAAAAGGAACCGCATCCCGCCCATCGAACCCGGCGACAAGCTCTATCTTGACTGACGGCTCTTTTACTTCACCGAGAACGTGTGCACCGTTATCGTTTCGTATTTCTCTCCGGGCCTCAAGACCGTCGATGGGAAATTTGCCTTATTCGGCGAATCAGGATAATGCTGCGTCTCTAAGCAAAGCGCCCCGTATTTGTTATAGACCTTGCCCTGTTTGCCTTTCAGCGACCCGTTCAGCCCGTTACTCGTATAAAACTGAACCCCCGGCTCAGTTGTTTCTATTTCCATTACTCGTCCGCTTGTCGGCTCATATACTCTGGCCGCAAGCTTCATCTGCCCGCTTTTGCCGTTCAGCACGTAGTTATGGTCGTACCCGCCCCCGGCATCTTTTATCCGGGACCCAATCGTCATCGGCTTTGTAAAATCGAACGGTGTTCCCTTCACGTTTTTCAATTCGCCCGTAGGTATCTGGCTTTTGTCAATTGCGGTGAATTTATCCGCGTTTATCATTACCTCGTGTCCCAATACGTCTCCGCTTCCCTGGCCGGCGAGGTTCCAGTATGCGTGGTTGGTCATATTCACGACTGTTGGCTTGTCCGTTGTCGCGTCGTATTTCATTTCGAGCTTGTTGTCCGCTGTAATTGTATATGTTACCACGCACTTGAGATTCCCCGGGAAACCTTCCTCGCCGTCTTTGCTGGTATAGCTCAGTTTCAGTTCGGCCTTATCGTCTTTCGCCTCTGCCTTCTCAATTTTCCAGACGACCTTGTCGAATCCCTTTTTGCCGCCGTGCAAAATATTTGCTCCCTCATTTGCCGTTAATTTATATTCCCTGCCGTCCAGAGTAAACTTTGCTCCCCCTATTCGGTTGCCGTATCGTCCGATTATCGCGCCGAAATACGGATTTCCCTTGAGATACCCGTCTAACGTGTCGAAACCCAGCACAATATCTGCCGGCCTTCCGTTTCTGTCGGGCGCGTCGAGCGAGACAATAATCCCGCCGTAATTTGTAATCCTCGCCGTAAGCCCCTTGTTGTTCATCAACGTTACAATTTTCACGTCCTGACCGTCCGCCTTGCCGAATGGCTCAACTTTCACGCTCATTTTTACCGGCTCCTTATTTTTTCTTAAACCGCATTTCGTTTTGCAGCAGCCGCCTGCACAAAATACAAGCGCTGTCAAAATAACGCTGATAATTTTTACCTTCGCATTTGTTGTTAGTTTTTCAGTTAAAGGCATATACGTTGACTCCTTAATCGATTTAGTGTCCGGTTATTTCCGCTTCGATGGGTTTTTCGGCCGCGGCTGACGCATAGGTTAATTCCGTGCCAAGCCGAAACGCCCGCTCCAATGCCTCGGTATTGTGGCTGATTCGGCCTGCCTCGTCAACGTTGCTGACGAACAAATTGGCGAAGTAACCCATATCGAGAGCGTCGAGATAATATTTCATAATCAGCCGGACGCTGTCAAACATCTTTTTGCTTTTCGTTGCGCCAACGGCGATGACCATAGCCAGCCGATTTTTATCTCCCGTCGGGTCAATCGGGCGTTTAAGCAGGTATTTGCTGGCCCAAAGGCACTGGCAGCGGTCGATGATAATCTTCGCCTGTGCGCAGACGCTCATAAAGAATATCGGCGTGGCCAGAATAAGACGGTCCGCCCGGAGCATCTTGGTAAGCACTATTTGGAAATCGTCCTGAACGGGGCATTCGCCCGTTGCGTAACACGCCCCGCATTCCGAACAGGGCGAGATGCTGAACTTGCTCAAACGCAAATATTCCGCCTCCGCGCCTGCGGAGCCGGCCCCGGACAGCGCCTTGCGCAAAAGCAGGTCACTGTTGCTCGAATCTCTCGGGCTGGTTGATATGCCTAAAACTTTCATAACTTCCCTGTTTTTTCCCGCGAAGACACAAAGGTTTCTCTTTTTAACTTTTTATTTTTCTTTGTGTCTTAGTGTTTTTGTGGTTAGCGGCTACTGACGTCTCCTTACCTGTCTGAGCGCATCTTCGTAAGCAGCGTTAATTGAATTGAGTATTTCCTCGACATCCTTGATATCGATATTCAGGTCCGGATACTTTTCCGCCAGCATTTTTAATGTTTCGAAATCTTTTCTTGCCCCACGCATCGTACTAAGCGCCTTGCCTGCCGGCATTTGGTATTGAAACTGCTTGGCCTTCAGGTCGAGTGATTTTTCAATCTGGTCCACCCGTCGCTGCACTATCTGTATCTCCCTGCGTGCGCTTGCTATTTTCTTGTCAACTTCGATATTTGCATGCCCGGCGTCGAGCTGCTGCAGAAGCTCCTCCTGCGATTCCGCCAGGCCGTCGGCGATTCCGCAATCGACGGCTTCTTCGGCAGTCAGTGTTACCAGGGACCCCGACTTGTTCCACGTGTGGACGATTTGCTGGTCGGGCCTTTTGTTCACCGGCTCAATGAACAGCCGCTTCGACGCTTCATTAACCTCGATGACCTCGATGGAGCTGTCCACCATAGCCCTTGCCAAAAGTCCCGGGCGATTGTTCTTCTGGGCTAATGAGGCCAGATACGCCCGCCATATCGAGCTTGATTTTTCATCCACGACCTCCTTGTAGCTTTTTTCTTTCTTGATACGGTCTTGTTCCCTGGTTTTTGAAAGGGTTACTAAGGTGGCTGCGCCTATGACGGTATTTTTGGCCATATAAATCTTGTCGCAGGATAGCGCCACCGCCGCCCCCGCCGATATGGCGCCGCCGTATTCACCGCTCTTTACGTATGCGATTACTTTAGTGTCCGTTGCCTGCTGAATGGCTGCGCACATCCGTTGCGCCAAATCCACCCGGCCGCCCGGCGTGTCAATTTCCAGTAATATCAATAACGGTTTCTCCTCGGCCGCAGCGGATATCGCCTCTTCGAAGGCCGTCGTCTCTATATCGTACATTATTGGACCTTCGACGGGGATGACTATCACGCTGCCGGCAGGTTTGTCCCTGTTCACAGGGCTGTTCGTATCGGCTTTCGGCTTTGAACCGACGTCTGTGCCTGAAAGGCAAACACCCTCAAAAACATATAATTGCATCAGCACTAATGCGAGATACATTATGGGCTTTTTCATAATCATTATCTTCCTCATTTTGTTCACCAACAGTTATTATACCACTGCGAACACATAAAAACCATACGAAAATCGCAGTTATTTGGTCTTGAAATTCATACGCATACCATGGGATTTGTCCGCAGCAGCGTTTTTTTTATTAGTCATCGGGGCTTGAAAAAAATCGGCTTTGTGTTAAAAAACCTATACCTCGGTCATTTTTGTCCGCCTGCGGCGGGTTAATTTTTTCGGGTATCGTTATGGCGGTTCAGTTTATTCTCGGTCGAAGCGGCACGGGCAAGACCCGCTATTGCGTTGAGGCGATAGTGGAGGCCCTTTTAGACAAAAACAGCCGGCCGCTGCTGTTTATGGTTCCCGAGCAGGCGACCTACCAGGCGCAACGTGCGATTCTCGAAGACCATCGCATATCGGGCTATAATCGGCTCCACGTCGTCTCCTTCAACCGCCTTGAGTATCTCGTGTTGGGTAAAAACGTTGTTCGACCCGAGATTACCCGCATCGGCAGGACTATGGTCGTCCAGAGAATTCTTCTCGACTGTGCGGACAAGCTCAATATCTTCGCCGGCTCGGCCTCACTGCCCGGCCTGGGAAAACAGCTCGCCGGCACAATTGAGCAGCTCCAGCAATACGCGAACAGCCCCGACGACGTTAAAGGCCTCGTCGGCAAACTTCAGAAACAGTCCGCCGATTCTCTTGTAGCGGCCAAATTCAGCGATATAGCAATCGTTTTCGAAGAATATCTCAAGTTCATCGAGGGTAAATTTCTCGACCCTGACGTTCAACTGGCCGCTGCCTGCAAGGCCGTCGCAAAGGCCGACTTTTTACAAGGTGCAAAACTCTGGGTCGATGGTTTTGCCGGCTTTACCGGCGGCGAGCTTGCGATGTTGACGGAACTGCTAAAGGCCGTCGCAGACACCCAAATTGCCCTTTGCCTCGACCCGGTTACCGTTGACATTTTCAATCCCGACAAAACAAAAATTGACCCGACCGATTTGTTCGGCAAAACCGTGCAGACATACGCGGAGCTTGTCGAGCGGGTAAAAAGATGCAAGCTCGAATTGGCCAAACCCCTTGTTCTCGATAAGCCGCACCGTTTTTCCGACAGCCCGCCGCTTGGCCATATCGAACGCAATATTTTCAAGAATAAGCCCAAAAAAATTTCCGCCGGTGGCAAGGTCAGGATTATTTCAGCTCCCAATGCGCGTGCCGAGGTCCGGTTCGCGGCCCGGCAGATAACAGAATTGGTCAGGACCGCCGGTTACAGGTATCGCGACATAGCCGTCATCGCTTCCGATATTGATTCTTACGAGAACTATATCAAGGCCTCCTTCGAGGACTACAATATCCCCGTCTTTATAGATAAGCGCAAGGGCATCAATCAGCACCCCGTAATCGAGATGATTTGCTCGGCCATGGCCGCCGTAACAAATGACTTTCCTGCCGGCCGGATTTTAACATACCTTAAAACCGACATTCTCGACATCGAGCGAGGCGACGTTGACGTGCTGGAAAATTATTGTATCGCCTTTGGGATTACCGCCTCCGACTGGATATCAGACAAACCCTGGAGATATGCGGGCAATAGGGCGAAGCAATTCAACGAAAGCTGCGTTGACCGAATCCGCAGGAAGGTAATAGGGCCGCTGCTGGAGTTGCGAGCACAGCTTCTTGATGACGACGGCAAAGTGAAAATACTGTCGCCGGAACAGTTCACGAAAATCATCTTCGATTTTCTCGAAACAATCGGCGTTGCCAATCGGCTGTCCCTGTGGGTCGAGGACTCGCTACGAAAGGGCGATTTTGCAGCAGCCTCCGCAGGACGCCTTTCGGCGGACGAGCATCGTCAGCTTTTCGACCGCCTCGTCGATATCTTCGACGAACTGGTCGAGGCCTTCGAGGGCACGCAACTTTGCTGCGAGGATTACCTTGCGATTTTGCGCTGCGCCTTTTCGCAGATGACGCTTGCCTTCATACCGCCGAACCTCGACCAAGTCCTCGTCGGTTCAATCGAGCGCAGCCGGCATCCCGACCTAAAAGCCGTATTTCTCATCGGCGCAACCGAAAGGCAGTTTCCCACCCCCGTTGTTTTCGACGGAATCCTGAGCGAAAACGACCGCCTCGCCGCTGAATCCTGCGGCCTCGACCTGCCGCCCGGCGTTCGCCGGGAGTTGGCCAACAGGCCGTATCTTGCCTATATCGCCTTTACAAGGCCGTCGCAGCTTTTGTGCATTACTTATCCAGCCGTTGACCGCAAATCGAACGCCGTCGTCCGCTCGGTCTTAGTCGATGACCTGTGCCTGCTGTTTGACGACCTCGAAGAAGAATCGATTGCCTCCGTCGAAACGAGCGTCGAAGAGATTTATTCACAATATGGGCTTGAAGATATGTTTTGCCGGCTTAAGGACCGGAGTTTGTCAACACTTGTGCCGAGAGTTGCACACGCAATCGATTACAAAAACAAAGCCGACTTGAGTGATTCGGTTGTCCGGCAGCTTTTTGGTCGAAAGATGAGCAGCTCAGCGTCGCGTTTGGGCACCTTTGCAGCCTGTCCCTACAGGCATTTCTCAAGGTACGTTCTCGAATTGAAAAAACGCGACGAGTTCAAACTGGAACCGCTCGACCTCGGCGACTTTTATCATCGTACCCTCGATGCGCTTGTCAAAAGGGCCGCAGCCGAAAAGCTCGATTTCGGGAAAATCGAGCCGCCGGCATTGATTAAAATCCTCAACGAGGAAATAGACAAATTATGCCACGACGACTCCTTCATCTCCAAATTCGCATCGCACAGCCCGCATAATACGTTTATCGTTCGCACTGCGGCCGAATACCTGCAGAACTGCGTCGTAGCCGTATCACAAATGGTTCGCGCAGGCGATTTCAGGCCCGTGCTGTCTGAAATATCGTTCGGGCAATCGAAATCATCGGGGCCTTCCATCGGTGAATTCAAAATAACCCTCGGCGACGGACGCTCTGTTTGCTTCAATGGCCGAATCGACCGACTCGATGTCGCCAATGTCGGGGGTAAAAAAATCGCACTTGTCTTCGATTATAAAAAACGCTCCGAAGGTTTTAGCTGGTCGGAATTCTTCTACGGACTCGATATCCAGCTTGCGATGTATATGCTTGCGGTGCGAAATGCTGCGGGAAAGATTGCTGATGATATAGCCGGCTCATTTTATCTGCCTGTCGAAGCAAATCCGACGAGCGTTGATATCGGTGATGCAGCCGAGGCGGGTTCCAAATTCACTCACAAGGCAAGAGGCATATTCAACGGCGATTACGCGGGTAATTTGGACAAGGCCGCCTCGAAAGACAGTCAATTTTATAATTTCTACGTCACTAAAGATGGCCAGCCATACGGCAGATATACTACGCTTGGCGTACTTTATCCTGCCGACTTCGAGGCGTTTTTAAAATTCTCCTCTCGCAAGATAGCCGACATCGCCGAGCAAATCGCTTCGGGCAAAATCACCGTCTTTCCGTATCGCCTCGGCGGCGTGTCGCCCTGCAGTCACTGCGATTATAAACCCGTCTGCCGGTTCGACTGGCAGATAAACGATTACAACCTGCTGGCAGGCCTCAACAAGCAGCAGGTCCTTGAACAGATAACCTATACTTATGGCTCAAAAAAAGATTAGGTGGACAAATCAGCAAAGTCAGGCGATTGCCGAACACGACCGGAGCGTCTTTGTCTCCGCCTCGGCCGGCACAGGCAAGACCGCCGTTCTTTCCGGAAGCTGTGTTGACGTTGTTAAGAACCCTGCCGCCTGTCCCGACGTGTTCAGTGTTCTTGTCGTTACCTTCACCGATATGGCCGCCGAGCAGATGCGTGCCCGCATCGCACAGCAGTTGAATTCGGCGCTCGAGTCAATTACCGATTCGAATGTCCGCAGACACCTCCGCCATCAGCTAATCCTGCTCGGTGCCGCCGACGTCAGCACTATTCACTCTTTCTGCAAGCGCCTTATAGCCGAGCATTTCTACAAGCTCGACCTCGACCCGACATTCGCAATTTTAGATGCCGACGAGGCCAAGCTCCTCAAGGCCGAGACCCTCGAAAAGACAATCGACTGGGCCTGGGACCAGCCCCATATCGCCGAGGGCCTGCGACAGCTTCTAAATCGCAGAGACCTGCGTATGACAGGGGGCTTTCCCTCCGCAATAATCGAGATGAGCGATTTCCTCGATGGTATCGTGTCGCGAGATGACTGGCTTGAACGGGCGAATATTCTGGCAAATACAGTTGACCCCTTTGCTGCCGACCTCGCTGAAAGTCAGAAACAAATAATTACCGAAAAACTTACAGATGCCCTTAACCGGCTGAACTCCGCATTGACAATTTATACCGCTCAAAAGCCGTCGGGCCAATGGGTTGAAAAATGTAATAACGAATATATCGGCGCCGTCCGGAAATGTATCTCCCGCTTTGAGGCAGGGCAATGGGAATTCGAAAAACCCAGGGTCTCAAAACCCGATGATGTCTCGAATGCAGATTTTATAGCGGGAATCGTTCGCGACGCCCTCGATGATGTAAGAGGACTAAAAAACCTTGCGATTTTGAATGCTGATTACCTCGGTAAGTTTGCAGGTGCTGTAAGTCAACAAACAAGGGTCCTCGTCGAATTGGTCAGGCAGTTCGACCGTTTTTATACCCAGGCCAAAAAGACAATCAACTGTCTCGATTTCGCCGACCTCGAACACTATGCGCTTCGACTATTGACTGATGAGAAATCATCCGGCGAAAAACTCGAGCCCTCGCAGACGGCCCTTGCACTGCGGGAAAAATATAAATACGTATTCGTTGACGAATGCCAGGACATCAACGGCGTTCAGCAGGCGGTTCTGGATATGGTAAGTACGCCCGGCAATCTTTTCGCTGTCGGCGACCCGAAGCAAAGCATCTACCAGTGGCGGGGTGCACGACCCGAAATCTTCCTCGAACGTCTTAAACGGGCATTGAGCAAACCCGGCTCGGCCGGCCTCGGCCTTCGTGTGGACCTCAATATCAACTTCCGCTCCGCAAAGCCGGTCCTCGATTTCGTCAATAAGGTATTTAGCCGGATAATGACCGCCTCGTTCACGAATATCGATTATGACGAGTCGGCATATCTTCGCCCCCCTGATACTGATACGGCAAACTCCGCTTCTGCTGTTGAGTTGCACGTCCTCGACAAGGCAAAATCCAAAAACCGCCAGGACGATGAGCAAGCCGAAACTCAGGAACCGGCTTTGTTCAACGACAGACAGTTGCAGGCAGCACTGATTGCACAGCGAATAAAGAAAATGGTCGGTGCAGATACTGCCGCTACTGCCTTTCAAATCCCCGATAAGCAGACAGGCGGCTCCAGGCCCGTCGAATATCGTGACATTGTAATCCTTATGCGCTCGCTTGCCGGCAAAGGCGATTTTCTCGAAGTGCTTCGCTTGAGCGGTATCCCGGTAAGCTGTGAGGTGACGGCCGGCTATTTCGAGGCGACCGAAATCACCGATATGCTGTGCCTGTTAAAAGTCCTCGACAATCCGCGGCGCGACATCGAGTTGGCCGCGGTCCTGCGCAGTCCTTTTTTCCAGTTTACCGATACCGAGCTTGCCGGGATTCGTCTGTTTGGCAAGAAGGATAATAACAAACCCGGTTTCTACGACTGCGTCGTCGGCTGTTGTCAATCGAAAGACGACCTCGAACTATCTGATAAACTCAATAAAACACTCGCGATACTCGACGAATGGCGCACCGTCGCTCGACGTGGCCGGCTCGCAGAAGTAATTTGGCATATATATCGACAGTCCGGCCTGCTCTCGTTTGTCTGTGCGCTGCCCGACGGCCCCGCACGCAGGGCCAATCTCCTTAAACTCCACGACAGGGCCGTCCAGTTCGAGTCCTTCGCCGGCAACACCGGCGTCCCCTCACTTGCCCGCTTCATCGAATTTATCGAAAAGCTTCTTGCAGCGGGCCAGGACTGGTCGCCCGCAGAACCCGAATCCGCCGCGGGAAACGCCGTTAGGGTCCTCAGCATTCATAAAAGTAAAGGCCTCGAATTCCCTGTCGTTTTTATTGCCGACCTCGACAGCACCTTCAGCAAAAAGGATTCCAAACGGGATTGCCTCGTCGATGAGCAATCGACACTTGGCCTGCGTATTATCGATGTCGACACAAATTCCCGTCTTGACTCGCTTGCTTACCAGGTAATCGAGGAGCACGTTCGCCGTAAATCGCTCGCTGAAGAGATGCGAATCCTCTACGTTGCTATGACAAGGGCGATACATCGTCTTGTCCTCGTCGGCTGCGCTGATAAAAAAAGCTGTCAAAATATCCTCACCGCCGCGTCTTTCTTCGACGGCGCGCTTCCGCACTGGCATTTGAACAACTGCAAAAATCATCTCGGCTGGATTCTTTCGGCGCTGAGTAATCAGCCCCTCCTGCACGATACCTTTCAAACCGGCTTGTCAATCCAAACCGCCGATGAAAATCTGGTCGATGTCCGGCTTTACACCCAGCAGCAACTTACGCAACTGTCGGTTTCTGTTCAAAAATCAAAAGTTAAAACGGAAAATCCAAAACCAAAAACCAGAGGCAGCAAACGCGACCTGACGAAACTCAAACAATCATTGAACTGGCAGTATCCTTTCGGCGATGCGCCGCTGCTTCCCGCGAAGCGCTCTGTGACGCAGTTCACGCACCGCAATGACGAATTTACAAAGATTGATTATTCCGCCTCGCTGGCTAAAAGACCGAAAGCGATTGTTACCGCCGAAAAGTTCGACGGCAGAAATATCGGCACGGCAACCCACCTTGTCCTCTCGCAGCTCGACCTCGACAAGCCCGTTACGACCGAAATAATCACACGCCTGATAGATAAGCTCGCTGCGGATGATGCCATAGCTAAGCCCGTCGCCTCCCGTATTGATGTTGGTTCTATAATGAAATTTTTTGAAACCGACCTCGGCCAAATGACCTTGGACAAAGGTAATTCCGTATTCCGCGAATGGCCCTTCACTTTTTCCCTTCCCGCCTCCCAGTGGTTCGAATCCAGTCATTGCGAGGCCGAAGGCCGAAGCAATCTCACGAACGACGAACGACGAGCGACGAGCGACGAT
>CAZHVR010000032.1:12957-26762 GCA_964536225.1 uncultured Pirellulales bacterium | reverse complement strand
TAATAACGCAGATTGGAGGTTTATAAACCTATGGCTAAGGCAGTATTCGAACGGACCAAGCCGCACGTTAACGTCGGCACGATAGGACACGTTGACCACGGCAAAACGACGCTGACCAGCGCGATGACGAGAGTAATGGAGTTAAAAGGACTTAGCAAGTTCAAGAGTTATGATGATATTGCCAAGGCCTCGGAATCGCAGGGGCGTCGCGACCCGACCAAGATTCTGACGATTGCGACCGCTCACGTGGAGTACGAGACGGAGAACCGGCATTATGCTCACGTGGACTGCCCCGGTCACGCCGACTACGTTAAGAATATGATAACGGGCGCGGCCCAGATGGACGGCGCAATTTTAGTAGTCAGCGCGTATGACGGACCGATGCCTCAGACCCGCGAGCATATCCTGCTTGCCCGCCAGGTCAACGTTCCGAAGATAGTGGTGTTTTTGAACAAGGTTGACCTTGTCGATGACCAGGAGCTGGTGGATTTGGTTGAGATGGAGGTAAGGGATCTTCTTAACAAGTATGAATTCCCGGGTGATGACACGCCGATAATTCGCGGCTCGGCAATTAAAGCCATTAACGCAAAGTCGCTCGATGACCCGGAATGCAAGCCCATCGAAGAGCTGTTGAAGGCGATGGACGAGTATATCCCGGTTCCTGAGCGAGACATCGATAAGCCGTTCCTTATGCCGGTCGAAGATGTCTTCAGCATCAAGGGCAGAGGGACCGTAGGAACCGGCAGAGTTGAGAGAGGAAAGGTAAAGGTCGGCGAGGAAGTATCAATCATCGGACTTTCCAAAGACATACGGAAGACCGTTGTTACAGGTGTAGAGATGTTCAATAAGACCTTAGAGGAGGGGCAGGCGGGTGATAACATCGGCATTCTGCTGCGGGGCGTGGAAAAGAAGGATTTGGAGCGCGGGCAGGTTATAGCTGCTCCGGGAAGCATCACCCCGCACACACATTTCATGTCGGAGGTGTACGTTCTGACAAAAGAGGAAGGCGGAAGACATTCGCCGTTCTTCCCGGGCTATAAGCCGCAGTTCTATTTCAGGACTACCGACGTGACCGGAAGCGTCAAGCTCATACAGAGCCGAGAAGGTAAGGCCGCCGAGATGTGTATGCCGGGCGACAACATAGCGATGGAGGTTGAGATTATTTCCCCGATAGCGATGGAAGAAGGACTCAGGTTCGCCATTCGTGAGGGCGGCAGAACTGTCGGCGCAGGTGTTGTGACAAAGATTCTGGGTTAGCATCGGATAAACAACGGCAGAACACCGCCTGCGGGCAGATTTGCGGCCAACGAGCGGACTTTGGTCTGAACGGAAACTTTGTGTAACCGTAATGTTGCGGATAGAAGCATTTTATGGCTAAGAAAAGTAAAAGAGAACAGGTTTGGCTTGAGTGCAAGGAATGCGGCCAGCGCAATTACCGCACCAACGTCAGCGTGGCCGAGGGCACTCCCAAGCTGGAGCTGAAGAAATACTGCGGGGCCGAGCGCAAGCATACGGTTCACAAGATTAGACGTAAGTAAGACAGTTTGGTTGGGCGTATGGGCAAATCCGCCCCGCCAGTGCCGGGTAAACCGCGCCTTCGGCAGGTGAACTTTGGCGGATAGAAGATAGGCCAGTAGCTCAATTGGCAGAGCGTCGGTCTCCAAAACCGAAGGTTGGGGGTTCGATTCCCTTCTGGCCTGATTAACGGCCGGTGGTTTTGGGGCGAAGCGAATGGGCAGTCAGGGAAAATGGTAAATCGTCGCCGTCGGCCCTGGTATTCGCTGCGGCGGACAAGTGCCGGCGACGGCTGAACAATAATGGGTGTGTTATGATTTTTGGTGTTTATAAGAGCGGTCAGGGTAAATATACACGGATGGGAAGCGCGGCGGGCGGCTCGGTGATAGCGGCATTGGGATGCTTGCAGCTTTATCGAACGCTGGAGGCGGCCGACCTGGGACTGTGGGTAGAGACAATGATGCCGGCGGGCCTGTTTGCGGCGCTGGCGTTATTGATGTTGTGGCTGGTTAACAAGCCGAACGTCGCGGATTTTATGATTTCCTCCGAAGGCGAGATGAAAAAGGTCAACTGGTCGAGCAGGCACGAGATTTTTGTTTCGACCGTTGTCGTGATTTCGGTGGTGATAATAATGGCGGTGCTTCTCGGGGTAGCCGATTTTGCTCTTCAGTTGTTTATCGCGTGGCTGTTACAGTAAACAGGCCGGTGCGCAGAGGCGGGAAGTTTATTTGAATTAGAAGGATTAGTCGGGGCGTTTTTTAATGAAATGGTACGTGCTTAGGGTCGCGTCGAATAAAGAGATGCACGTAAAAGATGTGCTTTCGCAGAAGGTCAATGCCCTGGGTCTGACCGAGGTCATAGGCAGGATAGAGGTCCCCGTCGAACGGGTCAAGAGGGTCCGCGGCAACAAGCAGACGGTGCACAAGCGGAAGCTTTACCCCGGCTATGTTTTTATGGAGATGCAGACGCAGGACGACGGCAGGGTCCCTGAAAACGCGTGGTTCGTTATAAAAGAGATTCCCGGCGTCGGTGATTTTGTCGGGACCGAAGGGACCCCGACGGCGATGCGTGATACGGACGTGGCGAAAATGCTGCAGGAGGTCGAGAAGCCCGAAGAGGCGCCGAGCATCAAGGTGGATTTCAGGAAAGGCGACCAGATTAAGATTCGCGAAGGCCCGTTCGAGAGCTTCGAGGGAACGGTGGAATCGATAGACCGCGACCGTGGAATAGTGAAGGTGATAGTCGAGATATTCGGGCGAAGCACGCCCTTAGACATAGAATACTGGCAGATTGAGAAGGTGTAAGTAATGGCCAAAGAGATACTGGTACAGATAAAGCTTCAGGCGCCGGGCGGGCAGGCGACGCCGGCCCCGCCGATTGGGCCTGCGCTTGGGCAGCACGGGATAAATATAGGGCAGTTTGTCTCGCAGTTCAACGAGCGGACAAAAGAGCTCAACGGGACGACGGTTCCGGTTGTGATAACCGCTTATAAGGACAAGACCTTTACGTTCGAGGTGAAAAGCCCTCCCGCGGCCGTTTTGCTGAAGCAGGCGGCAGGTATCGCCAAGGGAAGCGGCGTTCCGAACAAGGAAAAGGTCGGCAAGGTCACGGCCGAGCAGGTGCGAAACATTGCAAAGGAGAAACAAAAAGACCTCAACGCCTACACTCTGGAGCAGGCCGAGAAGATTATCAGGGGCACCGCCAGAAGCATGGGCGTTGAGATTGAAGAATAGTAAAAAGCGAACTAAAAAGAATTCGAGCCGTAAAATTATGACACAAAAAAAAGGCAAGAGATACCGCAAAGAAGCCGAGCAGGTCGGCAAGGCACCGATAAGCGTGGCTGAAGCCGTGGAGAAAATCAAGTCGTTTAACAATACGAAGTTCGACCAGACGGTTGTATGCACGTTCTGGCTCGGTATTGACCCGAAGCAGTCAGACCAGATTATTCGCGGGGCGATATCACTGCCGAACGGCATAGGCAAGCAGAAGAAGGTCATTGCGTTCTGCGACGAGGTTGATATCGACAAGGCCAAGGAGGCAGGCGCCGTTGAGGCGGGATGCGATGAGCTGATTAAGAAGGTGCAGGACGGGTGGTCGGATTTCGATGTGGCCGTGGCGTCGCAGAAGGTGATGGGCAAGGTCGGCAAGCTCGGAAGGGTCTTAGGGCCGCAGGGCAAGATGCCTTCGCCGAAAAACGGGACCGTTACCAGTGATATTGTCACCACTGTAAAGGAGTTTGTCGCCGGAAAGGTCGAATTCAAAAATGATACAGGTGGCAACGTACATATCGTCGTCGGAAAGGTCGGTTTCGATGACAAAATGCTTAACGAGAATATACTGGCCGCTGTAAATTATATAATGAGAATTAAGCCGGCAAGCTCGAAGGGAACTTATATTAAAAAGGCGTGTCTGGCCGCTACGATGAGCCCGGGTATCGACATTACTGTTTAGTACCATAAGGGATATTGATGCAGGATGGATTTGTAATTAAATAAGACAGGGGAAAAGATGAGCAAATACGTTAAGCGGCTGCTTAGGGCCGAATTAGTGAAAAGAATCGCCGATGAGCATATCACGGATTTTTTGGTCATAAGCACTACCGGTGTGGGCGGCGTTGATAATAACGTGATGCGAGGCGAGCTCAAGAGCAAAGGCATCAAGCTGCAGGTCGTCAAGAACGCGTTATTCAAAAAGGCGCTTGCCGGCGTAAAGATGGAGGCAGCAGCGGCCCTTTTCACCGGGCCCTGCGCAATAGCTTACGGCGGCGACAGCATAGTGGACGTGGCCAAGGAGATAAGCGGCTGGGTCGGGAAAGTGCCCGCGATTCACATCAAGGGTGCGTTTCTTGAAGGGACTGTTCTGGAAGAAAAGCAAGCCGAAGGGCTTTCGAAGATGCCGAGCCGGACCGAGCTAATGGGGCGAATTGTTATGCTGGCCAAGTCGCCGGCGGCGAGAGTTGCGGGAGCAATTATATCGCCTGCGAGCATGATAGCCGGCTGTATAAAAACAATTATTGATAAAGGCCAGGACGCGGAGAAGCAGGCCGCTTGAGGAAGCACAGGCAAAAAGACATTAACTGCCGGGATGGTTGCTCCCTAAGAGGATTAAACGGGGCGGTGTAGCCCCGGCTACCATCGGGCGATTTGATATAGGAGCAGATTCAAAATGGCGGAAGAAGCAAAAGAAACACAGGAGCCCAAGGCCAAAGAAGAAACCAAAGAGGCCAAGGAAACAAAAGAAACCAAGGAAAAGAAAAGCTGGAGCGCCGATATCAAGAAGCTTGGCGACGCGATAGTAAAGCTGACACTGATGCAGGCCAAGGAGCTTGGCGACTATCTTAAGGAGGAGCACGGGATAGAGCCGGCATCGGGCGGAGCGATTGTAATGGCCGGTCCTGCGGCCGGCGGCGCAGCGGCAGAGGCGGCGGAGGAGAAGACGACTTTTGACGTTATTCTCAAAGCGGCCGGCGACAAGAAGATTCAAGTCATCAAGGAGGTAAGGGCCCTGACATCGCTGGGGCTTAAAGAGGCCAAAGACCTCGTGGAAGGCGCTCCCAAGCCGGTAAAAAGCGGCGTAACCAAGGACGAGGCGGAAGCGGCAAAAAAGCAGCTCGAAAGCGCCGGCGCGACAGTTGAAATAGCTTAATGTTGTTTTAGTCGGGGCGGCAACCTCATCGAAAGGATAGGCAAGCCCTCGTTTTTGGGGCGAGGGCCAAGTAAAGTATAAGAGGTAAAGAAAATGGCTGAATTGAATGTTCGTAATTTCGGCAGGTTGCGGGAAACAGTGGAAATCCCTGACCTTGTTGCAATCCAGAGGAAAAGCTACGATGAATTTCTCCAGAAAGACGTCGCACCGACGAAGCGTGCCAACAGGGGGCTGGAAGAGCTGTTTCGTGAAATATTCCCGATAGAAAGCTACGACAAGTCGATAAACCTTGAGTTTCTTTATTACGAGCTCGAGGAACCCCGCTACAGCACAACAGAATGCCGGCAGCTTCGCCTGACGTACGGATATCCCTTGAAGATAACGTGCCGGCTCAAGAGCAAAGATGGGCAGGACATAGCCGAGCAGGCGATATACTTGGGCGAAATACCGGTGATGATAGGGGGCGGAGAGATTATTATCAACGGCGCCGAGCGTGTAATCGTCAGCCAGCTTCACCGAAGCCCGGGGGTGGATTTTCTCATCGAGAGCAAGGAAGGCGACCGGATACTGCACGGGGGCAGAATCATACCCGAGCGCGGGAGCTGGATAGAGATAAGCGTTACCCACAAGGACATCCTGGTGGTGAAAATCGACCAGTCGAGCAAGATTCCTGCGACGGTATTTTTGCGGGCATTAAGCCCTGATTTGGGCACGACCGAGCAGATAATCCGCCGGTTTTATGAAACCAAAGAGGTCCCCAAGAACAAGCTTACCCCTGATACGTGGGTGGTCGGTGACATCGTGGATACCGAAAGCGGGGAGATAATCATCAAGGCCGGCGCCCAGGTCGGAGACAAGGTATCGGTCATTCAGCAAAGCGGAATAAAGCGGGTCGAGGTCGTTGAAAAGGTGAAGGACACGCTGATTTTCAATACGCTTGCGGAAGACGACTGCAAGAGTCATGAGCAGGCGTTATTGAGGTTTTACATCAGGTTGCGTCCCGGCAATCCGCCCAACCAGGAGAAGGCGGGGCAATTTTTTAACGAGAAGTTTTTCGACGTTAACCGGTATCGGTTAGGCAAGGTGGGCAGGTTCCGGCTGAACAGGAAATTCGAGAAAAACGACGATTTGGGTGAGATGACGCTGAAGCCCGATGATTTTGTCAGCGCGATGAAATATATAATCGGCCTGCGGAACAACGAGGGCGAGGTTGACGACATCGACCATTTAGGCAACCGCCGGCTTCGGACGATAGACGAATTAGCGGGCGGCGAAATCCGCAAGGGGCTTTTGAAGCTCCGCAAGACCGTTCAGGAGCGGATGAGCACTAACAAAGACAGTGAGACCCCCCTGCGGATAGCGGACTTAGTCAATTCCAAAAGCGTATCGAGCAGCATAAACTTTTTCTTCGGTCGCGGGGAGCTTAGCCAGATTGTTGACCAGACCAATGCGCTGAGCCAGCTTACGCACGAGCGAAGGTTATCGGCATTAGGCCCAGGTGGTCTTAACAGGAGGCGGGCGGGCTTCGAGGTCCGCGACGTTCATATCAGCCATTACGGCAGGATTTGTCCGGTCGAGACGCCGGAAGGGACCAACATCGGGCTTATAAGCTCGCTTGCGATTTTTGCCACGGTTGATGAATTCGGTTTTCTGCTGTCGCCTTATTACAAGGTCCAAAAGGGCAAGGTGAGCAACGAAGTTGCTTACCTGCGGGCCGATGAGGAGATGAAGGCGATATTCTCCCCGCCAAGCGCGGTTGACCCGAAGACAGGCAGGATACACGAGGGGATGGCACTGGCCCGGGAGCATGGGGAGCTTGCACAGGTTTCCAGCGACGAGGTTAGCTTTGTGGACGTTTCGCCCAAACAGATTGTGGGTTTGTCGGCTTCGCTGATACCGTTTTTGGAGCACGATGACGCGAACAGGGCCCTGATGGGCTCGAATATGCAGCGTCAGGCGGTTCCGCTTTTGAAAAGCGAGGCGCCGCTGGTTCAGACGGGTATGGAGGAGGTGGCAGGACATAATACGAGTATGGCGATTCGCGCGCAGAAGGCGGGGGTCGTAACCGACGTGGATTCGACGAAGATAGTCATCAATCATACCGACGAATACAAGCTGGAGAAATTTTTCGGATTAAACGAGCGGACCTGCCTGAGCCAGAAGCCGGTAGTCAAATTAGGCGAAAAGGTCGAGAAGGGCCGAACGATAGCCGACGGCGGCGGAACCGTCGAAGGCGTTCTGGCACTGGGCAGAAACCTGCTGGTCGGCTTTATGGCATACGAGGGGTTCAACTTCGAGGACGCCATTATAGTCAGCGAGCGCTTAGTCAAAAACGACAGTTTCACCAGCATCCATATAAATGAATTCGACGCGGAGATACGTGAGACGCCGTTAGGCAAAGAGGAGTTTACAAACGATATCCCCAACGTCAGCGAAAAGGCGCTTCGGAACCTCGATGAGCATGGTGTCGTGCTGGAAGGGACGCGGGTGCAGCCGGGCGATATTCTGGTCGGAAAAGTCGTGCCGAAGGGAAAGACGGAGCTTACGCCCGAAGAGAAACTGCTGCACGCGATATTCGGCAGGGCCGGTGAAGACGTCAAGAACGATTCCCTCGAACTGCCCAACGGTTACGAAGGGGTTGTCATCAAAACCGAGAGGTTTGTCAGAAGAGGCGCCGGCGGCGAGGAAGGCAAAAAGAAGCTTACGGCCCAGATAAGGGCATACGAAAAAGAAATCAGGACCAAGCAGTGCGGCATTTTCAGGCAGATGGTCGAGGCAATTCACCAGAGCTTCAAGGTCGATATTGTGGACACCTCCACAAGACAGAAGGTCGGCGTCAGCGAGGACGACGAGGTTGTTTACGAGCAGGTCGAGAACTGGGACATCAAGTGGGTAAGGCCGGCTGCTATGAGGGAAAAGGTCGAGAAGCTGGCGGACAAGTTCCTCGAAAAGATAAGGATGCTTGAAGAAGAGAAGAAAAAACGCGTTGAGCGTCTCAAGCACGGCGACGAGCTTCCCAGCGGGGTGCTCGAAATGGTCAAGGTGTATATTGCGACCAAGCGGACGATGTCGATTGGCGACAAGATTGCCGGCCGTCACGGCAATAAAGGCGTTATAGCCAAGATTTTGCCCGAGGAGGACATGCCGTTCCTGGAGGACGGCACACCGCTGGATATTTTGCTCAATCCATTAGGGGTGCCCAGCAGAATGAACGTAGGCCAGATACTGGAGACGCACCTCGGGTGGGTGGCGAAGGTACTGGGCTTTACGGCGGTAACGCCGGTTTTCGACGGCGCCAAGGAAGAAGACATCAGGAAGCTTACCCAAGAGGCCAACGAGCTGATGAAGAGCCGGAAAGAGGGGCTTGAAAGAACCAATGAGCCGCCGCGTGATGATGAGCTTTTTGTGCACGTACCGGAAGGGCTAAAGACACAGTTGTATGACGGCAGGACGGGAGAGCCGTTCGGCCAGGAGGCGACGATAGGATATATTTATATAATGAAGCTGCATCATCTGGTGGACGACAAGATTCACGCGCGTTCGACGGGGCCTTACAGCTTGATAACGCAGCAGCCGTTAGGAGGCAAGGCACGGACGGGCGGACAGAGATTCGGGGAAATGGAGGTCTGGGCGCTGGAAGGTTACGGTGCGGCTTACACCCTGCAGGAGATGCTGACCGTCAAGAGCGACGACGTCGAGGGCAGAACCAAGATTTACGAGTCGATGGTCAAGGGCCAAAACACCCTCGAGGCAGGAACGCCGCTTTCGTTTGACGTTCTATGCAACGAGATAAGAGGGCTGGGTCTGAATATCCAGCTTGAGAAGAAACGGTTGGGAACAACGGGCTTATAAATTCGGCGTGGGTCGTATAGGAGCAAAAAATAAATGATTAGTAATATTTATGACAGAATAAATGATTACGGTTCGGTCAAGATTTCTCTTGCCGGCCCCAATGATATTCGCAGCTGGTCGTTCGGCGAGGTCCGCAAGCCCGAGACAATCAACTATCGAACTTACCGGCCTGAAAAAGACGGTCTTTTCTGCGAACGGATATTCGGGCCTGAGCGGGACTGGGAGTGTGCCTGCGGCAAGTACAAAGGGACCAAGTACAAAGGCATAATCTGTGACCGGTGCGGGGTGAAAGTGACACACAGCAGGGTCCGGCGCAAAAGGATGGGGCACATCAACTTGGCAGCCCCCTGCGTCCATATATGGTTTTTCAAGACCGTGCCGAACCATTTGGGCACGATTCTTGGGATGAAAGGTTCCGACCTCGAGAAGGTAATCTACTACCAGGATTACGTAGTCGCTGACCCCGGACAAAGTCCGCTCAAGGCGGGTCAATTGCTCAGCGAGGAGGAGTATCGAGAGGCGAACACCAAATACGGCAGCAGTTTCAAGGCGCTGATGGGAGGAGAAGCCATAGGGCAGCTTTTGTCGCAGCTCGATTTGGATGGCCTCAGCGTCGAGCTGCGGGCGGCGATAAACAAGACCAACAGCAGCCAAAAAATGAAGGATTTGAGCAAGCGTCTCAAGGCGATTGACGCTATAAAGACCAGCAATAACAAGGCGGAGTGGATAGTGCTGGAGGTGGTGCCTGTTATACCGCCTGATTTGAGGCCATTGGTGCTTCTGGAAAGCGGCAACTTTGCGACCAGCGACCTCAATGACCTGTACAGAAGGATTATTAACCGTAACAACCGGTTAAAGAAACTGATGGACCTCAATGCCCCGGAAGTGATTATCCGCAACGAGAAGAGAATGCTGCAGCAGGCCGTCGATTCGCTTATGGATAACGGAAGGTGCAGAAGACCCGTGCTCGGCAGCAACAATCGGCCGCTGAAATCATTGAGTGATATGATAAAAGGCAAGCAGGGACGCTTCAGGGAGAACCTGCTGGGCAAGCGTGTGGATTATTCGGCGAGGTCGGTGATTGTGATAGGGCCGACGATGAAGCTGCACCAGTGCGGGTTGCCGAAGAGGATTGCCCTGGAGCTATATCAGCCGTTTATTATTCGCCGGCTCAAGCAAAGCGGGCTTGCCGACACAATTAACAGCGCGAAGAAAATGATAGAGCGCCGCGGCGAGCAGATATGGGACATTTTGGAAGAGGTGATACACCAGCATCCCGTGCTGCTCAACCGTGCGCCTACTCTGCACCGGATGGGTATTCAGGCGTTTGAGCCGGTGCTGGTGGAGGGAAACGCGATAATGCTGCACCCTCTGGCGTGCAAGGGGTTTAATGCCGACTTCGACGGCGACCAGATGGCGGTGCATCTGCCTTTGAGCGTTGAGGCGCAGGCAGAAGCGCATACGCTGATGATGACCACCAACAATATTTTCTCGCCGGCAAACGGCTCGCCTATGGTCGGGCCGTCACAGGATATGGTGCTGGGAAATTACTACCTGACATGTATGCTGCCGGGACTCAAAGGTGAGGGGGCCGTATTCAGGGACACTTTCGAGGCGATGCTCGCTTATGATATGCACAAAATCGAGCTGCACGCCAAAATTAAGGTGAGAGTCGGAAAATATGTTGTTCAGGAAGGACAGCGTGCAAGCGACGTTGATGATAAAAGCCCAAAAGACAGCGTGGTCGAAACGGCCGTGGGAAGATGTATTTTCAATGACATTCTGCCCGATGAGATGCCTTTCTACAACTGCGTTATGGGCCAAAAACCGCTTAGCAACGTTATCAGTGACTGCTATGAGCTTGCTGGAAGCCAGTATACAGTCGATTTGCTCGACAAGATTAAGAACCTCGGTTTCAGGCACGCAACTCTGTCGGGATTGAGCTTCGGCGTGATGGATCTGAAGATTCCGCCGAAGAAGCCGGAGATTATCGAGGAGACCGAAAAAAGGGTCAAGAGGATATTGAAGAACTATCAGGCGGGCGTGCTGACCGAAGGCGAGAGATATAACCAGGTCATTGACGCGTGGACCAACGCCCGTGTGGCGGTGACCAATGAAATGATGCGCGGGCTCAAGGAAGACACGAATGAGGACGGTTCGCCCTATCTGAACCCGATTTATATTATGAGTATATCGGGTGCGCGCGGCAGCGTGGACCAGATTCAGCAGCTTGCCGGTATGCGTGCGCTGATGGCCAAACCCTCGGGCGAGATTATCGAGACGCCGATTAAGTCGAACTTCCGCGAGGGCCTGACGGTCCTTGAGTATTTCAGCTCTACGCACGGTGCCAGAAAGGGACTTGCCGATACCGCGCTTAAGACCGCAAACTCCGGCTATTTGACGCGTAAGCTTATCGACGTGTCTCAAAACGTGATAGTTACCGAGCGGGACTGCGGGACGTTACAGGGAATTACCAAGAGCACCATAGCCAGGGGCGACCAGGTTGATATTCCTTTGTCGCAGCTTATTATCGGCAGGACCGCCAGAGACAACATTCGCAATCCGATAACAGACGAGATGATAGTTCGTGAAAACGAGGTGATAACGCCTGAGGCGGCGGCAAAGGTCGAGACGCTCGGTCTTGACGCCATCAGGGTCAGGAGCGCTTTGACGTGCGACAGTTCGTTCGGTGTCTGTGCGAAGTGCTACGGGTGGGACATGAGCACGGGTAAGCTTGTCGAGGAAGGACTGCCGGTGGGGATTATAGCGGCGCAGTCAATTGGTGAGCCTGGGACGCAGCTTACGCTTCGGACGTTCCACACAGGCGGCGTTGCTTCGCGTGCTATCTTAGAGCGTGAGCAAAGAGCTACACACACGGGCAGGATTAAATACCGTGAAATCAACGCTGTGACCTTCAAGCAGGAAGACGGCTCTATGAAAACGGTTGCCCTGAAGCGCAACGGCGAAATTTCCATTTTAGACGACAAGGACCGCGAGCTTGACAAGTTCAAAGTGCCCTATGGGGCGGTTATTCATATTGTCGACAATGAGCAGGTCAAAGCGGGTGTGACGCTGTTCGAGTGGGACCCGCACCGAACGCCTATACTGGCAGAGGTCGGTGGATTGATTCGCTTTGTTGATATAGTGGAAGGCGAAACGATTCGTTTTGAAGAGGAACGTAAGGGCCAGTCGGGGAACAAGCCCGTTGTTATCGAGCACAAAGGCGACAAGCATCCTCAGATTATGATAGAGGACGCCGACGGCAAGATTTTAGACGTTCACTATCTGCCCGCCGGCGCCAGAATAGAGGTTGTCGAGGGCCAGCAGGTCCAGGCAGGCCAGTTGCTTGCCCACCAGCCCCGTGCGACGGGCGGGACACAGGACATCACGGGCGGATTGCCGCGTGTGACCGAGGTGTTCGAGGCCCGCAAGCCCAAAGACCCGGCGGCGATAGCGGAAATCAGCGGACGTGTGGAGCTGAAAAGCGACAAGCGCAAAGGCAAGATGACGATTATCATCCGGTCGGAATCCGGGATGGAAAAAGAGCACCACGTCCCGCGCGACAGGCACCTCAACGTCCACACGGGCGATATCGTCGAGGCGGGCGACCAGCTTACGGACGGGCCGCTTGTGCCGCACGATATTCTGCGGATAAAGGGCGAAGAGGCGCTGCAGAGATACCTGATAGGCGAGATTCAGAACGTTTACCGTTCGCAGAACGTGAATATCAACGACAAGCACATTGAGATTATTGCTTCGCAGATGATGCGCAAGGTCGAGATTGAATCGGTCGGCGACAGTGCGTTTTTGCCTGGTGAGGTTGTGGATAAGTTCGAGTTCCGCAGGGAAAACGTGCGTCTCAATGAAAGTATAAAGATAGCGAGCGTCGGTGACGCCAACGAGCTTAAGGAAGGCCAGGTCGTAGACAAGACCAAGCTGGCTGCCATCAACGAAAAGGTGGAGTCAATCGGGGGCGAGCCGGCGAAAGGCAAAAAGCCGAGGCCCGCGACGGCCAAGACGCTGCTGTTGGGAATAACCAAGGCGTCGCTGCGTTCGGACAGTTTCATAGCGGCGGCGAGCTTCCAGCAGACAACGAAGGTCTTGACTGAGGCCGCATTAGGTGGTAGTGTAGATGAACTTTGCGGTTTGAAGGAAAATGTGATACTCGGACACCTGATTCCCGCGGGCACGGCGTTCAAGCCGTATCTGGAGCTAAAGGTCAAGCACTTGGCCGAGGCGCCGCTGCCGAAGGAATTCAGAGAGGTCGGCGAGGTCGAAGAAGAGAAAGAGGCCGAGGCAAGAAGAGAAGCCGCAATCAAGGAGGCCTTGGGCATCAAATAATTTTACTGGTTTTAACGGTGTACCGGAGCGATTTAGTATGGCGACAATGAATCAGCTGATAAAAAGGCCGAGGGCCAAATCCAAGAGACGAAAGAAGCGGTCGGACATAAGCGGTTCGCCGCAGAAAAGAGGGGTGTGCCTGATTGTTCGGACGATGACGCCCAAGAAGCCCAATTCGGCATTGCGCAAGATTGCGCGTGTTCGGCTGACCAACGGCAAAGAGGTCACGGCCTATATACCCGGAGTCGACCACAACCTGCAGGAGCACAGCACCGTGCTGATACGCGGGGGCAGGGTCAGGGACCTTCCGGGTGTTCGATACCATATTGTCAGAGGGGTGCTGGATTGCGCAGGCGTGGCCAATCGAAACCGCGGCAGGAGCAAATACGGCGCCAAGAAGAGCAAATAATCAGTGTTCTCAAAGAGGCCGATGCCGTGTTGAAGCCTGTAGA
>CAZHVR010000032.1:0-12947 GCA_964536225.1 uncultured Pirellulales bacterium | reverse complement strand
ATAATCAGTGTTCTAAAGTCAATGCAGCGAGGAACAGAGTAATGACAAAAAAAATAACGGCATCCAAAGAGCAGTTGAAGCCGGACAGCAGATATAAAAGCAGATTGGCCGGAAAGTTTATCAACTGCCTGATGCTGAAGGGCAAAAAGAGCGTTGCGCAGAAAATATTCTATGACGCGATGGATATCATAGCCGAGAAGGAGAAATCCTCGCCTGTGATAGAGATTTTCGAGACCGCCGTGAACAACGTCAAACCAGCGATAGAGGTCCGCAGCAAGCGCGTCGGCGGCGCGAGTTATCAGGTCCCGATGCAGGTGAGCTCGAAACGGCAGCAGTCGCTTGCGATACGGTGGATACTCGACGCGGCCAGGGGCGCCAAGGGCAAGGCGATGAGTGAACGGCTGGCGTCGGAGCTGTTAGAGGCCTACAACAGAAGGGGCAGCGCGATGATGACAAGGGAAAATGTGCATAAAATGGCAGATGCCAACAAGGCGTTCGCACATTTTGCGTGGTAAGGGGAAATTCGAACTGCCGCGGCACTACGAAAACCGCGGCAGTTTTTTTATTTTCATTTCGCACCCGTGTGTTTTTTTGCACAGCGGGCAGGTATTTACCGGGACGGTAAAGCAAAAACGATGACGGCTGATTTGAAAAAAATAAGAAATATCGGGATTATCGCTCATATTGACGCGGGCAAAACCACGGTAACTGAGCGGGTCCTTTATTATGCCGGCAAGACCTACAAAATGGGCGAGGTCCACAACGGTACGGCTGTGATGGACTATCTGGAGGAGGAGCAGAAAAGGGGTATTACCATAACGTCGGCGGCGACGAAATTTCCATGGGAAGGGGCTGAAATAAACCTGATTGATACGCCGGGGCACATTGACTTTACGGCCGAGGTTGAAAGGTCGCTGCGTGTGCTCGACGGCGCGGTAATGGTTTTTGACGGCTCGGAAGGCGTGCAGGCGCAGAGCGAGACGGTATGGCGGCAGGGGCAGAAATACGGACTGTCCTGCATTTGTTTTATAAACAAGATGGACAAGGTCGGTGCGGATTTCGAGATGAGCGTCGAGAGCATTCACGACAAGCTCGCTGCCAATCCGATTGTCATGCAGCTTCCGATAGGCGCAGCCGAGACTTTCACCGGATTGATAGACCTGGTCAAAATGCAGGCGGTCTTTTTCGACAGGAAGAAATTCGGTGCAAATTTCAGGGAGGAGGAAATTCCAGCAGAATACGAGGACAAAGCCCGACAGGCCCGGCACGATATGTTAGAGCTTTCGGCCGAATTCGACGAGGAAATGATGGACAAGTATGTCCACGACAAGCCGGTCGAGGCCCGGATTATTCACAGGGCGATAAGGAAAGGGACATTGGCCGGCAAGCTTCAGCCGGTATTTTGCGGTTCGGCCCTGCAGTATATCGGGGTGCAGCGTCTGCTAAACGGCGTTGTGTCGTATTTGCCGTCGCCGCTGGACAAGCCCCCCGTTGTCGCCCATAAGCCCGATGATGAGAACAAGGAGATAAGCGTTAAATGCGACCCGCAGGCGGGCCTTGTAGCGCTTGCCTTTAAGATTGTCAGCGATTCGCACGGGGACCTGAATTTTATCAGGATTTATCAGGGGACGCTGAAATCGGGCAGCAGGGTGCTGAATACTATCAGAGACAAGCGTGAGAATGTTACCCGGATATTCGAGATGCACGCCGGTGAGCGCATAATATTGGATAATGCCGTGGCCGGTGATATAGTCGCGATTGTCGGGCCCAAGCATACTATTACGGGCGATACGCTTTGCGATCCGAAAAAGCCGGTGAGGTTGCCGAGCATAACTTTTCCTCAGACGGTCATAAGCATGTCGATAGAGCCGCGGACTGCCGCGGACAAGAGCAAGCTGGCCGATGCGCTTGCCTCACTGCGGCGGGAGGACCCCACGTTCGAATCGAAGGTTGATTCCGAAACCGGGCAGATGGTCATCAGCGGGATGGGTGAGCTTCATCTGGAAATTCTTCAGCATAAGCTGTTGAAAGAAAGAGGGCTGAACATCAGGGTGGGCAAGCCACGGGTGGCTTATAAAGAAGCGATTACTAAATCTGCGGATGGGGAAGGGAAATTTGTCCGTCAAACTGGGGGAAGGGGGCAATATGGGCATGTTGTATTGCAGGTAGAGCCGATGATGACTGAGGACAGGCACTGGAGCCGGGAAATTGAATTTGAAAACAAGGCGGGTGGCGACAAGGTGCCTAGGGAGTACGTGGGGGCAGTTGACAAGGGTGTGCGAGATGCTTTGGGCACGGGCGTATTAGCGGGCTATCCCGTTATGGGTATTAGAGTTATATTAATTGACGGCTCGTTTCATCCAGTGGATTCGTCGGATATTGCGTTCGAACAGGCGGCGGCGGTAGCGATAAAAAAGGTGCTCGAAAAGGCAGGCCCAGTGCTTTTAGAACCGGTTATGAAGATTGAAATAATAGTCCCTGAGGCCAATTTCGGGATAGTTCAGGCCGGGCTGCTTGCCAAGAGGGGATTTATCACGGACAGCAAGATGCACGGAAAATTGCGGACAATCGATGCAAAGGTGCCTTTGTCGGAGATGTTCGGGTATTCCAGCGAGATAAGAAGCGTGACCGCTGGGCGCGGGACGTTTACGATGGAGCCGTGCAGCTATGAGAAGGTGCCTGAACAGATAGCCGAGCAGATAATTATTTAAAATTTTTTTATTTTTAAACGAAAATTTCTTCGTAATTCGTTGACGAGTACAGAATAGTTTGCTAAATTGCTGGTTTTCAGCCGTAGCGAGCATTGCCACGGACGGCTTTGCGATAGACGAGTTGGGCTGTGACACGTCTGCGAATCGTGGTTAACACGGATGGTTAAGGTTGAAGATTTGTTTTAATTAAGAAGGGGTATAAGTGGGAGCTGCCATAAGCCCCGCGGTGCAGCAGGACGGCGTCGATGCCGCCTGAAGATATAAGCCCCGATTCGTTAAGGAAGGCGATTTGGTCATCGGGTGTCGTGAGTGGACGGCATTAGATAATCAGTCAAGGCCTATCCTGCCACAATTTGAGACACGCTGCCGGCGACGGAACAGGCCGGGACGGCAGGAGAGGTATATTTGTCGCCGGTTGGGCGAAGTGAAAATTGAAGATAACGGGTTTGAAAAACACGTATTAAAATAAATTCAGGACTTGGGCGCGAGTATATGGCCGGTGAGACAGAAAGAATAAAGATAAGGATGGAGGCATACGACCACAGGATTCTGGATGCCTCCGCCAAGGAGATAGTAGAACATGCAAGACGAACCAATGCCCGCGTCAGCGGCCCGATTCCGCTGCCGACCCGAATCGAGAGATACACGGTGCTGCGAAGCCCGCACATAGACAAGAAAAGCCGTGAGCAGTTCGAGCTTCGGACTCACAAGCGTTTAATTGATATTCGCGAGGCCAATGCCCGGACGGTCGAGGTGCTCAACCGGCTGGTAGTGCCGGCGGGTGTTTTTGTAAAGATTAAAGCATAAGGTTGCCTGCATAATTTTGACATAGGAAGCGAAAAGTGGCGATGATTCTGGGTAAAAAAGTCGGTATGACACAGGTTTACGATGAGCAGGAACGGCTGCTGCCGGTGACAGTAATACAGGCCGGCCCCTGTGTCGTGATGCAGGTCAAGACCGTCGAGACCGACGGATATAATGCGGTGCAGATTGGTTACGACGACGTAAAGGCCTCAAGGAGAAAGAAACCGGCGGTCGGACACGCCGAGAAAGCCAAAACAACACCCAAGAAATTCATCAAAGAGATGCGACTGGCCGAAAGCGAGAAGACGGAATTAAACCCCGGCGATTCGCTGACGGTTTCGGTATTTGCCGAGACCAAAAAGGTTGACGTTATCGGGACTAGCAAAGGCAAGGGATTTGCCGGGACGATGAAGCGGTATAACTTCGGCGGTTTTCCCGCCTCGCACGGAACAGAGCGAAAGCACCGTGCTCCGGGTTCCCAGGCCGGCTACGGGACCGACCGCGGTCACGGCGGAGATATAAAGCGGGGCAAGAAAATGGCCGGACGTATGGGGTCAGAGCGCATAACAGTCAAAACACATCGTCTTGTATCAATAGATTCGGAAAACAATCTGCTGGTAGTCAAAGGGTCGGTGCCCGGGCCGGCGGGTGGTTATGTGATAGTGCGAAGCGCTAAAAAAGGATAGCCGGATTGGAAAATGATTAGATTGCCTGTATATGACAGAGACGGACGAGAGGTCGAGACCCTGAAGGTCGATGAATCGGTGTTCGGGGGACGAGTAAGGCATGCGCTGTTGAAGCAGGCAATAGTGATGTATCACGCCAACAAGCGCGTCGGGACCGCGGCGACCAAAAGCAGGTCGATGGTCGAGGGCTCGACGCATAAGCTTTATGCCCAGAAACACACCGGCAATGCCAGGGCGGGGACCATCAGGACGCCGGTGCGGGTGGGCGGCGGAGTGGCTTTTGCCAAGGCGGCAAGAGATTTCGGCAAGGATATGCCCCGGAAGCAAAGGCGCTTAGCGAGGGATTCGGCGATACTTACGAAGCTTTTGAGCAACGACGTGGTGGTCGTGGACCAGTTGAAATTCGAGAAGCCCCGGACGAAGGAGTTCGCGTCGGTACTTAGCAACCTCAAGATTGACCGAAGCTGTCTTGTGATGACGGGTGATTATGATGAGACACTGTGGCGTTCGGTGAGGAACATACCGAGGGTGTCGATGATGCCGGTTGTCGAGTTGAACGCGGGGGATATTTGCAGGCACACCAAGCTGCTGTTTACCAAAGACGCATTTGTGACACTGATGGGCAAAAACGAGGGGGGCAAGTAAGCTAACGGACTAATGAAAGACCATGATATTATATTCGGGCCATTGATTACCGAGCAGGGAACGCACCTTGCGGGCAAAATCGGCGCGTATGCGTTCGAGGTCAACAGGGAAGCGAACAAGCAGCAGATAAAAGGCGCCGTGGAGAGATTGTACACAGTGAAGGTGAGCAAAGTAAGGACCGCCAACCGGAAAGGCAAGTTCAGGCGCAAGGGCAGGACGTGGGGCTACATGCCGAACTGGAAGAAGGCGGTAGTGTACCTGGAAGCAGATTATCATATAGACCTGTTCTAACGAAAGTAAGTGATATATGGGAATCAGGAATTACAATCCGACAAGTGCCGGGCGAAGAAACAGCTCGGTCAACGACTATTCCGAGCTTACCGTCGATAAGCCGGAGAAGTCGCTTTGCGTTCGCATAAAGAAGTCGGGCGGCAGAAATCACAGCGGTATGACGATGGTGAGATTCAGAGGCGGCGGAGCAAGAAAGCTTTACCGCCTTATTGATTTTAAGCGTAACAAAGATGATATAGCGGCGAAGGTGGCCACGGTCGAGTATGACCCGAACAGGAATTGTTTTATATCGCTGCTGAACTATGCTGACGGCGAGAAGCGATACATACTTGCGCCGGAAGGGATAAAGCCGGGCGACACGGTGGAAAGCGGTATGAACTGCGAGCCGAAGGTAGGCAATGCTATGCCTTTGGAGGCGATTCCCGGCGGGCTGGAGGTCCACAATATAGAGATGACGGCAGGCCAGGGCGGCAAGCTGGTTCGCGGAGCTGGGGGGGCCGCCCGGATTCTGGCAAAAGAAGGCGCTTGGGTGACTCTGGTTTTACCGAGCGGAGAGATGCGAATGATTCGCAAGGAATGCCGGGCCACTATAGGCCGGCTGAGTAATGCCGACTATCAAAACGTTACCTGGGGCAAAGCAGGCAGGACGCGATACATCGGTCGCAGGCCTCACGTTCGCGGCAAGGCGCAGAACCCCGTATCTCACCCGATGGGCGGCGGCGAAGGCAGAAGCAACGGCGGACGACATCCCTGCTCGCCGACGGGGGTTCTCGCAAAGGGCGGAAAGACAAGAAACCCGCGAAGAACAAGCAACCAGAGGATTATTCGAAGGCGCAGAAGCGGCGCCAAGGGTAAGCAGGTATCGTAATATATGAGCAATAGAACCGGAGCCGAGCAGGCAGTTTGAGGTAATGAATGGGCAGATCGCTTAAAAAAGGGCCTTATGTTGACGCGAAGCTTTTTGCCAAGGTCAACAGGCAGATACAGACGGGCAATCGCGAGCCGATAAAGACCTGGGCTCGCAGGTGTACGATAATACCGGAATTCGTGGGTTTTACTTTTCTTGTGCACAACGGCAAGGTTTTCAACAAGGTTTACGTGACCGAGGACATGGTCGGGCACAAGCTCGGGGAGTTTTCGCTGACGCGGATATTCAGGGGACACTCGACGAGGAAGGTTGAAGAAGCATCTACGTAGTCGTAAGGCGGAAGATTATGTTAAGCGCCGGAAAATTAAAAGAGCTTTGTGAGCAGCAGAAGGTAAGCGTTGAGCAGCTTGCTGGCCAGCTCGTCAGGGCGGGGCTTGATAAAAAGGCCGCGGTCTCGGCGGTGAAGAACTGGAAGAACGGTTTATTTAAGCCGATACCGCGCACCGGCGACATTCAGCATCTTGCCGGTGCCCTCGGTGTGGAAGTCAACGAGCTGCGTGCGTGGTATTCTTCGTATAAATACGCTCCGTTGGCGCCTCGTAAGGCCCGGCTTGTTACCCAGCTCATAGCGGGCAGAAGCGCGCAGGACGCGCTGGATATTTTGAAGTTTACCCGCAAGCGTGCAGCGGAAATGGTAAGTAAAATTCTGCAGGCCGCGATAGCCGACGCAGACGAGCAGGAAGCGGACGTGGAAAATCTTTATGTAAGCGAAGCGCGTGTTGATGATGCCGGGATACGGATAGGCACCAAGAGATGGATAGCCAAAGACAGGGGCCGGGCACATCCGCTTCAAAAGAAGGGCTGTCACATACACGTGGCGGTTTCACAAATATAAAGGAAAAGAGGCGAATTCGCTAAATGCGGACAGAGCACGGGCTTGAAGCCCATGCTACGAAAAAGAGTAAATTATGGGTCAGAAAACGTCACCAATAGGGTTCAGAACAGGCATAACGCGGGGCTGGGAAAGCACGTGGTTTGCATCGAAGGCCGACTACGGTAATTTCCTCGTCGAAGACCAGAAGATTCGTCAGTACATCGACAGGAAATACAACCGGCAGATGCCGAAAGGCGGCGTCGCGAAGGTCGAGATAGTGCGGACCCGCAACGAGGTGACGGTGACGCTTCACAGCGCCCGGCCCGGAGTGGTGATTGGACCCCGCGGCGGCGAGGTTGACAAGCTGCGGGAAGAGATAGAGTCGCTGACGGGTCGAAAGACGACCATCAACGTCGTTGAGATAAAAGAGCCAGACCTGAACGCTTTTTTGGTGGGCGGATCCATAGCGGAACAGCTTTGCAAGCGGGCGTCATTCAGGCGCACGATGAAGCAGTTTTGCGAGGCGGCGATGAACGCCGGCGCCAAAGGTGTGAAGATTATGTGTTCCGGCCGGCTGGGCGGCGCCGAGATAGCGAGGAGTGAAATGCAGAAGTTGGGAAGTATCCCGCTGCATACCCTCGATGCAGACGTCGATTACGCGATTTCGCGGGCCGAGACGACATACGGGACAATCGGCATAAAAGTGTGGATATACAAGGGAAAGTTTGGCGAGCAGCCGGCAGCGAGACAGACGAGGCGTCGCCGTCCGTTCAGACGTTCAGAGGTCGCAGGCGGTGAGATTTCGAGAAAACCGTCTAAGGCCAAGCCCAAGGTCAGTGAGCCGGAAGCGAATGTTCCGCAGACCGAGCCGCCGGCTGAGCAGCCCGAGGGCGGCAGTCCGCAGGAGGGCTAAAAGCCGGTTTAGAGCTGTTATTAAAGGAATCATAAATTAGTTGCAGGATTTAGTTCGGGGTTTGCAGTATGGCAATGATGCCGAAAAGAGTGAAGTACCGCAAGAGCCAGCGTGGCAAGATGAAAGGCAACGCAGGCAGGGCCAATTACGTCGCATTCGGCGAGTACGGCCTGCAGGCGCTGGAGACCAGCTGGATAAGCGGCAAGAACATAGAGGCGGGCCGGGTGGCGGCGACGCATTATCTGCATCGCGAAGGCAAGGTGTACCTGAGAGTATTTCCGCACAAGCCGGTAAGCTCCAAGCCGCTCGAGACGCGTATGGGAAAGGGCAAGGGCGAGCCGGAGTTCTGGGTGGCCAGAGTCAGGCCCGGAACGGTTATGTTTGAGATAGGCGGGGTCGGCGAAGAAGTGGCCAAGCAGGCGCTGGTGCGTGTGGCGCACAAGATGCCGATAAGGTGCAGATTGGTCAGACGCAGGCACGCTATTGTATAGGATAACGATATGAAGGCGAATCTTTATCGTGAGATGAGCACCGATGAGCTTGAAAACAAGGTGCAGGAGCTCCATCGCCATATATTCGATTTGCGTTCGCAGGCGGTGACGGAAAAGCTTCAGGACTGCCGTGCGGTGACCAATACGCGTCGCGAGATAGCCAGGATAATGACGGTATTGCGCCAGCGTAAGCTGTCGGCGAAAAGTCAGTAAGGAAAACAGAGAATGCAGCAAGGTAAAGTCAAGACGGCAGAGGCGATTGTAACAGGCAGAAGCGGCGACAAGAGCATAAAGGTCGGTATGGACTATATGTTCAGGTACCCCAAGTACGGCAAGTTCCTGAAAAGACGGATACAGCTGCTTGTCCACGACGAGCGTAACGAGGCGAGCGTCGGCGACATAGTCGAAATAGCGGAATGCAGACCGTACAGCAAGAAAAAGAGCTGGCGTCTTGTGAACATATTGAAAAAAGCGGTTAGCGAACAGCCGCAGTAGAAGCTGGAAGGCAAAAGATGATACAGCAGGAGACGATGTTGAATATAGCCGACAACTCCGGCGTGAAGTCGGCGCAGTGTGTCCGGGTCCTGGGAAAGAGCGGCGCCCGCGGCAAATACACCCGTGCGGTGGCCGGCATCGGCGATATTGTCTGCGTTGCCATAAAGAAGCGACTGCCCACCTGCCAGCTCGACAAGAAGAAAGTTCATAAATGCGTGATTGTCCGCACGACGCATCCGGTCAGACGTTCGGACGGCAGCTACGTTCGGTTCGACACCAATTCGGCGGTGATTATTGACGATGACGGCAACCCGAAGGGAACGCGTATTTTCGGCGCGGTTGCCCGTGAGCTTCGTGAGAAGAATTATATGAAGATTATATCGCTTGCCAGCGAGGTTGTTTGACGGGAAAAGCGACAGATGGCTATGCACATAAAAAAAGATGATATGGTCGAGATAATATCGGGCGACTCGAAAGGCGCGACGGGCAAGGTGCTTCGCGTGCTGTCGGGCGAGAACAAGGTTGTAATTCAGGGGCATAACCTGGCCAAGAAGCACGTCAGGCCTTCGCGGAAAAATCCTTCGGGCGGACGGATAAATATCGAGCAGCCGATTCATATAAGCAACGTCCTGCCGGTCAGCCCGAAGAGTTCAAAGGGCACGAGGGTCCGGTATGAAATCGGCAAGGACGGCTCCAAACGGAGAGTCGCAAAGGACGGCAGCAGGATAAGTGACGTCAGATATTCGAAAAAGAAATAGAGAGCTGCGATAAACGATGGCACGTTTGAAAGATTTATACAAATCGAAGGTGGTTGGTGAGCTGGTGAAAGAGTTCGGGTATAAGAACCGTATGGCAGTGCCCCGTCTGGAGAAGATAATCGTCTCGATGGGCGTGGGCAAGGCCGTGCAGGACAAGAAATTTATAGAGCTGGCCAAGGCCGACCTGACAATGATAACGGGGCAGATGCCGCTGGTGTGCAAGGCCAAGAAGAGCGTGTCGAATTTCAAGGTCCGCCAGGGACAGCAGACGGGTCTGAAGGTTACCGTGCGCGGCGAGCGGATGTATGAGTTTATGGACCGTCTCATCAGCTTGGCGATACCGCGCGTGCGGGATTTTCGCGGGCTTAGTCCGCAGGGGTTCGACGGCCGGGGCAACTATTCGATGGGGCTTTTGGAACAGACGGTTTTCCCTGAAATAAACCCGGCAAAGGTCGAGTTTCAGCAGGGTATGAACATCACGTTTGTAACCTCGGCCAAAAGCGATGACGAGGCCAGAAGGATGCTGGTGCTGTTTGGAATGCCTTTCAGGGAAACGAAGGCCAGTTCATAGGCAGAATTAACGTAAGCCGATTAAGTTCGGCCAAAAGAAAAATTAAAGGTTTTTACGGATAACTATGTCAACGAAGGCCCTTGAAAACAAGGTAAAAAAAGAACCGAAGTTCAAAGTAAGAGGATACACCCGCTGCGAGCTTTGCGGCAGGGCACGGGCGGTCTATCGGAAGTTTAAAGTCTGCCGGCTTTGCTTTAGAAAGCTGGCCAACGAAGGAAAAATACCGGGAGTCCAAAAAGCGAGCTGGTAAGGACCGGCGGGCGAAATAAATCAACCGGCAGAAGACAAGAGAAAGAATATGAGTTTGAGTGACCCAATAGCTGATATGTTGACGCGGATTCGCAACGCGATGCGAATAAAGAGCAGGCAGGTTAACGTCAAATGCTCCAAGGTTTGTATGGCGATTGCGGCCGTATTGAAGGCCGAAGGTTATATCGAGGATTTTGACCGTATCGATGACGGCAAACAGGGGATTTTGAGAGTTACCCTGAAGTATGGCCAGACCGGCCAGGGTGCCATAGAGCAAATCCAGCGCGTGAGCAAACCCGGCCGGCGTGTCTATTCGTCGGTTGATGATTTGCCGGTAGTTATGAACGGTATGGGTATAGCGGTGGTATCGACGAGTAAAGGGTTAATGAGCGATAAAAGCTGCCGGCAGGCCAAAATCGGCGGCGAGATAATTTGTACGGTGTGCTGATGAGTCGTATAGGTAAAAAACCGATTAATATTCCTTCCGGAGTGAAGGTCGAGCAGAAGGGCCGGCACGTAAAGGTTACTGGTGTGCTGGGCTCGCTGGAGATGGACTGTCACCCGCACATACAGGTCCGGCTTGATGATTCGACCAAAAGTTTAGTAGTCGAAAACAAGCATCCTGATGTTCGCCAGGACAAAGCGATGCACGGTACGATGCGTGCGCTGCTGGAAAATATGGTTGAGGGTGTGAGCAAGGGTTTTGAGAGGAAAATCGAGGTGTACGGCACAGGTTATTCAGTCAAGGAGCAAAACGACAAGCTTGTACTGCAGGTCGGTTTTGCTCATCCGGTTGAGGTGCCGATAACCAAGGGTGTCAAATTGAAAATAGACGTGGCGGCAACCAGGGGCGACGACACGCCGGCCAGGTTTACCCTGTCCGGAATGGACAAGTGTGCTGTGAACCGGCTGGCCGCGGACGTTCGCAAGGTAAGACCTCCTGAGCCGTATAAAGGCAAGGGGATTCGTTACGCCGGCCAGGTTGTGAAACGCAAGGTCGGCAAGACATTCGCTTCCGGGACAGCGGGCTAAACAGATGAGCAGGAAAAACATTCAAAAAGCGGCGCAGAGACGTAAATTTCACGTGCGCAAGAAGGTGCAGGGCACGCCTGAGCGGCCGAGGTTGTCGGTATTCCGCTCAGACAGACATATATATGTCCAGATTATAGACGACACGGCGGGGCTGACCCTCGTTTCGGCCAGCACTAGGTCGAAGGGCCTTCGTGATAAGATTGCAAAAGCGGGCAACAGGAAGGCGGCAGAGCTGGTAGGTGAGTCGGTTGCCAAGGAAGCAATCGGCGTGGGCATCAAATGCGTGTGTTTTGACAGAGGTCCTTACAGGTTTCACGGCAGGGTCAAGTCGCTTGCCGATTCAGCCAGAAAAGCGGGACTTGTTTTTTGAAGGCAGAACGGGGCTTATAAGCCAGGAGAAAGAAATTGGCAGAAGATGTAGCAAGAGCGCTGGAGCAGGAAGAAGCGCCATTAGAAGATACCGTGGTTAAGATATATAGGTGCGCCAAGGTCGTCAAAGGCGGGCGGAGGTTCAGCTTTGCGGCACTGGTGGTCGTGGGCGACCGCGCGGGGACCGTCGGCATCGGATACGGCAAGGCCAACGAGGTGCCGGCATCGGTTGAGAAGGGCATCAAGGAAGCGAAGAAGGACCTGCGAAGGATAGTGCTGTCCGGCCGGACAATTCCTCATCAGATTACCGGAAAGTTCGGCTCGACGCGGGTGGTGCTTGTGCCCGCCAGCCCGGGAACGGGCGTTATAGCCGGGTCCAGCGCGCGTGCCGTTCTGGAGTATGCGGGCGTTGGTGACGTGCTGACCAAAGTTTACGGCAGTATGTCGGCCAAGAACGTCGTAAAGGCCACAATGGATGGTTTGCTGAGGTTACGCAGCAAAGAGATGATTGAGTCGCTTCGCGGCGTAGAGATACAGCCGGTAAAAAGGTGGTGATGACGAAAGATGTATGAGTGGCAGATAACTTCTGTTGCAGGCAGGAATAAATCGGGCAAGCGTCTCGGCAGAGGCCTGGGCAGCGGTCGCGGCAAGACCTGCGGACGCGGGCACAAGGGCAGCCGAAGCCGGGCCGGCGCGATGCGGGAATCGCTGCACGAGGGCGGGCAGATGCCGATATTCAGGCGGATGCCCAAGCGAGGTTTCAGCAACTTCAAGTTTGCACGCAGATTTGAGATAGTAAATGTATCACAGTTAGAGAGGTTCGATGACGGCGCCGTCGTGGGTTTGGAGCAGCTTTGCGACGTCGGTCTGATAGACCGCCGCGACAGCATGGTAAAGATTCTCGGCAACGGCGAGCTGACCAAGCGTCTGCAGGTGGCCGCGCACAGGTTCAGCAGGACCGCCGAGGAAAAGATTACCGGCTGCGGCGGCAAGGTGCAGGTAATATAGCGGCAGGTATGGAATTGACAGTAATTGCATTAACACGAGAAGACAAAAATGCTTAAGCCGATATTTAATATATTCAGAATTGCTGATTTACGTAACAAGGTGCTGTTTACGCTGGCGCTGCTGCTTATTTACAGGATTGGCTATCATATAGCCATACCCGGGTTTGATATAGAAGCGATAGC
>CAZHVR010000031.1:27305-27766 GCA_964536225.1 uncultured Pirellulales bacterium | reverse complement strand
ATCAGCCGCCCATTAAAGGCGGACAGAGATATTATAGCCACCCGGCTTCGTTATTCAACTACGCCGTGGCAGAGAAACTGGATTCCTGCTTGCGCAGGAATGACAAAGGCCTAACCGATGCGGCATTTGGCGGTGTTGCTTGCCAATAACGATTCTTTGTGCTATATTGCTTTTCGAACGGCGGGGTGTAGCTCAGCTTGGCTAGAGCGCTGCGTTCGGGACGCAGAGGTCGCTGGTTCGAATCCAGTCACCCCGATTCCGATAAACCACATCAGTGCCGGTTTATCGGAATAGAGCAGTGGAACAGGTGAGCAGTAGAGCAGTTGAAACACGGGCTGGAAGCCGGTGCTACAAAAGGTCAACGGGGTCGATATCTATTGCGGTTGTAACTGCGGGGCGGATGGGGGGAGCTTTTCGGAGGATTGAAAATAACCGGTGCAGAATCGCCGGCTGAGGGGCCT
>CAZHVR010000031.1:0-27295 GCA_964536225.1 uncultured Pirellulales bacterium | reverse complement strand
GGGCTGTGGTTCGACAAGCTCACCATCCCAAGAGAAGCCCGTGCTACAACAGGTCAACGGGGTCGATATCGATTGCGACGTTATCGACGACGGGACGGATGGGGGGAGATTTTCGGAGGGTCATAAACAATCGGTGCATAATCGCCGGCTGAGGGGCCTGGAGGATAATCTGGAGGCGGTGGAAGGTCTGGATTCGGCTGATGATTGCGGGCATCGGGCCGCGAACCTTAACGGACAAGTTTTCCTGTGTGATAATCGCGTTGATTCTTTCGCGCATTGCGTTGGCGGCCGGTTCAAGTTTTTCAAAGGTCCTGTCGCGGAGGGTAATCAGTGCGAGCCGCCAGAACGGGGGCAGGTTGCAGGCGGCGCGGTGTTTCAATTCCTCTTTTACGAAGCCATCGAAATCACCCTTGAGGGCGAACTGGATTGCGGGCTGATTAGCGAGGAAGGTCTGGACGAAAACGACGCCTTTTTTTGCTGAGCGGCCCGCGCGGCCCGCGACCTGGGAAATCAACTGGAATGTTCGCTCGTTGGAGCGGAAGTCGGGCAGGTAGAGGGAGGTATCTGCGGAAATGATGCCGACGAGGGTGACATTGGGGAAATGCAGGCCTTTGGCAAGCATCTGCGTACCGGCGAGGCAATCGATTCTGCCGTCGCTGAAATCCCGCAGGACGCGATAATAGTCGGCGCCTTTCATCGAGTCGCTATCGACCCTTGCGACGCGTGCCTTTGGGAATCTTTCGGCCAATTCTTCTTCGAGCCGCTGGGCGCCGAGGCCAATCATTGTCAGACCTTTTGAGCAGAGGGGACATTTTTCGGGGACTAAGGTTTGCGAGCCGCAGTAATGGCAGATCGCACGGCCCG
This sequence comes from uncultured Pirellulales bacterium, assembly GCA_964536225.1. Taxonomy (GTDB): domain Bacteria; phylum Planctomycetota; class Phycisphaerae; order Sedimentisphaerales; family Anaerobacaceae; genus Fen-1362. The sequence goes on along the minus strand of CAZHVR010000031.1, from coordinate 26,431 downwards.
AACGCATGTGCCTGCCGGTGATTGTCGGAATCCGGTTCGGGGATTGGCCCGGCGTTTTGTGGAAGGTCAGGGTTACGTCGCAGTTTCGGCAGTGGAGGATGTGTTTGCAGGAGGGGCAGAAGATGAAGTTGCTGTAGCCGCGGCGGTTCAGGAGCAGGATTGCCTGCTCGCCTTTCGAGAGCACATCGCTTAAATGGTTTGCAAGCGGGTCGCTTATGAGCTGCGAGGCGAACTCTCTCATATCGACAAGGCGCATTTCTGGAAAAGGGAGGTCCATCACTCTTTTGGGGAGATGGACGATGCTGAAAATACGGCTTTTGGTCCGGCAATTCTGCAAAGTTTCGAGTGAGGGGGTGGCACTACCTAAAATGCAATGGGCGTCGCACATCTGCGCTCGCTTGATAGCGACATCGCGGCCATGATAGCGAGGGACGGTGTCCTGCTTGTAGCTTGGCTCGTGCTCTTCATCGACGACAATCAGGCCGAGGTCGGCAAGCGGTGCGAAAACCGCCGAGCGTGCGCCGATTACGACATTCGCCTCGCCGGCCTTAATTTTTTGCCACTGGGTATTTCGCTGAGGGGCGTTTAATCCGGAGTGCATTACGGCTATTTTCTCGAAGCGTGCGCTGAAACGCTGAATGGTCTGGGTGGTCAGGGCGATTTCGGGAAGCAGGACGATTGCGCTTTTACCATTTTTGAGGACCTCGTCGATTGCTCTTATGTAAAGCTCGGTCTTGCCGCTGTCGGTGACGCCGTGAAGCAGCGTAACGGCGAATTGGCCGGTATTTATTCGACCTGTTATTGCCGCGAGCGCCTTTTGCTGGTCGTCGTTGAGAATCACTTTTTCCTGCTTGAAAAACAGTCCCTCGGGTATAGCGGGCAGCGATTTGAGTACGGTTCTTTGTGCGATTTTTACAATCTGCTTTTCGGCGAGATTTTTGACGGGTATATCGGTGCAACCGGCTTCGCTGAGTAACTGATTAAGCTCAACAGCGGTCTGCGACTCGTAAGCCCCCGACTCTCTTAACTTCCGGACAACCTGTTTTTGTTTTTTGCCTCTGACTTCACTTTCAGCTTCGTCGATTTTGTCAGGTGAGACGGCGAGATAAACGTATTTTTCCTTTTTTTCGCCCGCGCCTTTTTTGACAGCAGCGGGGACCGAGGCAGCGAGGACCTGACCGAGCGGGCAGACATAGTAGTCGCTAATCCAGCGGGCCAGCTCCATAAGGCCGGTGTCAATCAACGGCTCTTTATCAATGACACCGGATATTGTTTTGAGCTTGAACTTTTTCTGTGTCTCCGTACGGCTTACATCGGTCTCGACACAAAAGCCGATTTCGAGCTTGTTCGACCTTCTGAAAGGCGCTTCTATCCTTTGGCCTGTCTGGATGGGCAGGAGTTTATCCGGCACAAGATAATCGAATTCGGAATCGACGCCGGATTCGAACGCAACGCGAATGATATGCCCGGAGGGGGTTTTGTCGGTTTTGTCCTGGCCGAATAAAGTTGTCTGTTCAAACCTGTCCATATAACAGGGATTGTCCCAGCAGGTTCAAATGCTGTCAAGCTTAGTAAAAGTTTGAATGGGCCGTCGGCCGAATATAAGATTATAAGTGATATTGCGGATTTTTTGAGAGGGTAAGCAGATGCGTTCGTTTGTGAAGCTTTTTCCGGCAATCATCATGGCTGCGGTGAGTGTTTGCGGCTGTGGGCCGCAGCGTCATGCACCGTCACTAATTCATCCGTACAGGCCAGGTAAACCATTTCAGGAATGTTCGGCTGACCTGAGTTTATATAAGCCGGTCCAGGAGAGGCCCGGCCAGGACCCGAACATTGTCTTAGTCGTCGCCGCTTCGGGAGGAGGTTACCGGGCGGCGAATTTTACGGCGGGGGCTTTATTAGGACTGGAGGAAATAAAAAATCCGCGGAGACCATCCAATGCGCTCACTGAGGTCGATTATTTCTCCAGTGTATCGGGAGGCGGATTTGCGGTCGGGGCATATATAACGACATTGCGGGATTACCGGCGATTCAGCGGCACGACGGAGGGTTTTTCGTTTGCCGGCGCTATGGCGCCGACGAACGAGAGATGTCCCTGCAAAGGCAAGCCGCCAGCCGAGCAGCATATCGACCCCTGCGTCAGGAAACATCTCCAGGGGCTGTATCGCGATTTCATTTCGGATTTTTTGCGAACGCTTTTGCCGTGGAATTACCTGGGCTTCGACAAAAGGAACCTGCGATTCGAGCAGGCAATCGACGACGATACGCTCGGATACCGGTGGCGAAAAAAGAAGCTCGAATCACTTGCGGACCCGAATGCCGAACAAAACGCGGCGATTAAACTCGGTGATATTTTTGTCCGGGCGGACGATATCGAGCGTGAAGTCCAGCTGCCATACTGGTTTGCCAATGCGGCCGTATATCAAAACGCGGTAATTTTTCCTTTTTCGCCTGACCACCTGTCTTTTTACCAGCTAACCGGCTATTATCACCGTCAAAAGAAAAAGAAGTGCGGACAGTCATACGGGGACTGCGAGGATTTAAATGATTTTGCTTTCAGTGTGTCGGCTTCGGTAGGCGTTACGTCGAGCGCAAATTTTCCATTAGCGATGCCACCTTTGCGTTTTATCAGCAGTATGGACCCCAACAACCCGTATTTTTATCTTTTAGACGGCGGTGTCGCGGACAACCTCGGTGTTGTCACGGCGTTACGTCTGCTCGGGGACGAAAAAAATGTAAACGCGGCCCGCAAAATCCTTCTTGTGATAGATTCATACCAGGGCGACCTTACACCTTTCGAAAAAGCCCACAAGCCGCCCGTAGAAGCAAGGGCGGCGGTCCGTCTTATGGAGACCGGCCTCGATTCGTGGCGTGCACGATACCGCGAATTAACAGACCGGCTATGCGAACGGGAAAACATCAGGCCGGTGTATCTCAGTTTTGACGACCTCGCTGACGCCGATTTCAATGACCTGAAACCATTCGGCCTAAGCGACGAGGACAAGAAAGACCTTTGTGAGCACAAGCCGAAAAAGTGTCCCAAAGCGACGCCGTTTTATCTTCTCCGCAGCGTTTCGATGTCCGCACCGGCCTTCTGGGGCAAGCGGGGCCTCGAATACCGGATTCCCGAATCTCAACAGAACCTGCTAATTGCCGCGGGCCGATACGTCGTCCATAAAAACCGTAATGAAATTTTAGATGCGCTGGGCTGGGAATAACGAAGCTGCCATTTTACAGCTTGAATTGTTCGGCGGCGAGGGTGGTAATGTGGTCTGCGATGGCCAGGCAGGCGGTTGCGGCGGGCGATGGAGCATTCAAGACGTGGATGGCGCTGCCATGCGGTTCAATTACAAAATCGTCAATCGGCTTTCCGTCTGCGCCGACGGCCTGAGCGCGGACGCCTGAGTTACCGGGGGTCAGGTCGGCTTTATGAATCGAGGGGATGAGCCGCTGTAACTGCCTGACGAAAAGTTTTTTTGAAAACGCCCTGACGTATTCGCCGAAGCCGTATTTGAAGTTCTTGAAGAACATTTTCAGCGTGCCGGGATAAGCAAGCGATTCCCATGCGTCTTTCAAATTGAAATCGAGCTTACCGTAGCCCTCACGTTTGAACGAGAAGACAGCGTTCGGGCCGCACTCGACGCCGCCTTTTATCATTCGCGTAAAGTGCAGGCCCAGAAACGGGAACTTAGGGTCGGGGACGGGGTAAATGAGATTTCTCACTTTTTCGGCTGCGTCTTTTTTCAAGTCGTAGTAATCGCCGCGGAAGGGAACGATTCGCATTTTCGCATCTACGCCGTCGAGACGGGCGATTCGGTCGCTGTGCAGGCCAGCGCAGTTGATGACAAAGCGGGTCGATACAGCTCCGCGGTTAGTCACAACGTTCGTACAGCCGGCGTGTTTATCGAAGCCAGCCACTTTGTTCGATGTGATAATTCGATTTTCGGCGTTTTGTTTTTGTATAAGCTCGGCGAGTTTATTTGCGACTGCCACAAAATCGATTATGCCGGTGCAGGGGACTTTTATTCCCGCAATGCCGGCGCAATACGGCTCGATTTGTTTGATTTGGTCAGGACTGATTTTTTCAAGGCCTTCGATACCGTTCTGAAGGCCGTTATTGAAGAGGCGTTCAAGGTCGGGCATATCTTTTTCGCTTGTTGAGACGATTATTTTGCCGCAGATTTCGTAAGGGATTGCGTGCTGCTTCGCGAAAGCTACAAGCTGCTTTCTGCCGTCGGTGCAGGTTTTTGCCTTGGCCGAGCCGGGCTTGTAGTATAAGCCGGAGTGAATGACGCCGGAATTATGGCCGGTCTGATGGACGGCGAGGGTCGGCTCTTTTTCCAGCAGGGCCAGACGCAGCTTCGGCTGACTCAAGGAAATTTTATACGCGGTAGCAAGCCCGACAATCCCGCCGCCGATAATCACAATATCGAAGTCAACGTTTCGTATCATCCTGGAATAACCAACCGAAAGGCCTTCAAGCTCACTTTGCCTGTTTTTCGGCGGCGCGTTTGGCGTTTACCGCGGCGCGACAGGAAGCAAAGGCGGCTGTCATCATAAAAAAAAGCATAAGGCAGACAATTGCGAGCATAATCCATACAGACCGGTCGGGCACGAACCTGACCGTTACAGCCGGGATGTTTGCCTCCACGGGCAGCGGCTTATTGTCCAGAACAACAAGCTCGACGGGCATCCGCTCATCGATTTGTAATCGCGCGTCGACCGGCAACGGCTTGTATATCTGAAGCTCGACCGGCAGACCGTTGGCATCCTGTATGCCGACGCGGACGGGAAATCCCTGGGAACGGTTTTTTGCCAGTTGGTCGGCTGACGGTGCGCAACCGGCTATCAGGCATATAACAACCGATAAAAGGACATTTAATTCGGTATGCGTGTTTTTCATTCGCCGTCAATTATTACCAAAACAATCGAGCGTGTCAAGATTATGGCCAGGACCGCTACATATCGGGGACAATTTCGGGATAAAGCTGTCCGGCGGGACTTATTTTGAAGACATAAATCAGGCCCGGCTTGAGGCGTGAATAAATGACATTGCCATAAACAGCGGTGATGCCGTATTCTTTGAGTTTCTCGGTATCGTTAGCCAAATTCCAGATACTCGACCAGAACAGCTCCCGCTGTTTTAGAGGCAGGCGAGCCAGTAAATCGGCGTATCTTGCCGGTTCGCCGCCGGTGCTTTCAATCGGGAAGCCATCCTGCGGGGCCATTCCTTCGCCATATACTCTTCGCCAGAGATACATCGCCCGCTGCTTTCCATCCATAACCATTTTATCGCTGAATTTGATAATAAGGGTGTCGAAATGAACGATGTCGCCTTCGATTGTATAGTCCTTTTCGACGATTTTTTTGAGCTTATCGTTTCTGGCCGTTTCGACGAACCGCAGGGTGGTAATGACCGAGCCGTCGCGTTTTTCCTGTGAGATTACCTTGGCGTAGCCGATTTGCTCCTCGGCCGTAAGGTTCGTGATTGCCCCCTTTAACTGTTTATTCTCGCTGAGGAGCTGATGAACCGTCATTTCGCGAAGAAAGAACCCCCACCCGAAGTACCCGACCACAGCCAGCACAGCCGCGAGCAATACTATCGTCGAGATTTTGATTTTCGCCGCTTTTGCTTCCATTGTGAAACCCTGCGTCCTTATTATTGTTAACATCGGCATTAAAGGCCGGTTTGGGTTAACGCGCGCGTCATTTAGCAGTGCGGCTACCGGACGAGGCGGATAGTTATTGATTATTCGGGGGCATTCTCTTAACATAACTGCCTTTGAGAACGAAATTAAGCTTTGGAAACGACCTAAATGCCTATATACGAATATAAATGCAACGACTGCGGCAAAATAACCGAATTACTGGAAAGCTCCGGCAATAAGGGCGTCAGGAAGTGTGCCCACTGCGGAAGCGGCAAACTGACAAAGCAATTATCAGTGTTCTCGGCGCAGATCAAGGCGGGCGAATCCAAAAAGTGCTTCGGGTGTACGGATAACAGCTGCCCGCATTCGAGGCGGTAAAGCCAAATGAACGAGAAAAAAGGCGGATACAATTTTAACGAAATCGAGAAGAAGTGGCAGCATCGCTGGGAAGCCGAAAAGACGTTTGCCGCCATCGATTGCGATAAAAAGCCGAAATACTACGTTCTGGATATGTTCCCGTATCCAAGCGCGCAGGGGCTTCACGTCGGCCATCCGGAGGGCTATACCGCGAGCGATATTGTCTCACGCTTCAAGCGGATGAAGGGCTTCAATGTCCTGCACCCGATGGGCTGGGACGCCTTCGGCCTGCCTGCCGAGCAATACGCCATTCAAACCGGAACGCACCCCGCTGAAACGACGCAAAAAAACGTCGATGGAATACGGCGACAAATCAAGTCGCTGGGTTTTTCCTACGACTGGCAGCGAGAGGTCAATACCACCGACCCGAATTACTATAAGTGGACGCAGTGGATATTCCTGAAGATGTTTAATTCGTGGTTCGATGACGAGAGCCAAAAGGCCAGGACTATTGAAGAGCTGCCCATACCAGTGGGGCTGAATGAAGCCGATAGGCAGAAGTATATCGACGACCACCGTCTGGCTTATGAAGCGGAGATGCCGGTAAACTGGTGTCCGGCCCTGGGGACGGTGCTTGCAAACGAAGAAGTAGTAGGCGGAGTCAGCGAGCGAGGGGGCCACCCGGTAATCCGAAAGCCGATGAGACAGTGGCTTTTGCGCATAACCAAATACGCAGAGCGGCTGCTGGATGACCTGGCCGAAGTTGACTGGCCTGAATCGATAAAGAAGCTGCAATGCGACTGGATAGGCAAGAGTACTGGCGCAGAGGTTGATTTCAAAGTTGACGGCAGGGAAGACAACATCCGCGTCTTCACGACCCGGCCTGATACGCTTTTCGGCGCGACTTATATGGTGCTTGCACCCGAGCATCGCTTAGTAGATGTAATTACGACAAAGGAAAAGAAGGACGAAGTTAAAAAGTATCGCGAGGAGGCGGCAAGAAAGAGCGACCTCGACAGGACCGATTTGGCAAAGGAAAAGACCGGCGTTCACACAGGGGCATACGCAATCAATCCCATCAATAATGAAAAAATACCAATCTGGATAAGCGATTACGTTCTGGTCAGCTACGGCACAGGGGCTATTATGGCAGTGCCTGCACATGACGACCGCGACTTCGAATTCGCGAAGAAATTCAATCTTCCAATAATTCAGGTAGTTGAGCCGCCGGACGCAGAACAGGTTGAATTAGTCAAACAAGGTAAACTATGCTTCACGGGTGACGGCACGGCTATAAACTCAGGCGAATTCACCGGCCTGAAAACACCGGATTTCAAAGAACGAATCACAAACCGGCTTGAGCAGAAAGGTCTCGGCAAAAAGGCAATCAATTACAAGCTGCGTGACTGGTTGTTCAGCAGGCAGCGATACTGGGGCGAGCCGTTTCCGCTTGTGCATTGTGAAAAATGCGGGAAAGTGGCACTGCTGGAATCGGCGCTGCCGCTGATGCTGCCGGATATGCAGGATTATACGCCGCCGCAGACCGGTGAGCCGCCGTTATCGAAGGTAACGGAATGGCTAAAAACAACCTGCCCTAAATGCGGCGAGTCCGGCAAACGTGAGACAAATACTATGCCGCAGTGGGCGGGAAGCTGCTGGTATTACCTGCGGTATATCGACCCGGACAACGCAAACCGCTTATGTGATTCGGCCAAGGAAAAATACTGGATGCCGGTTGACCTGTATATCGGCGGCGCGGAGCACGCCGTATTACATCTGCTTTATGCTCGCTTCTGGCACAAGTTCCTGTTCGATATCGGTTACGCAAGCACCAAAGAACCGTTCAGGAAACTGATTAATCAGGGAATGATTTTAGGGGAAGACGGCCAGAAGATGAGCAAATCCAGAGGCAACGTGGTCAATCCAGACAAGGTCGTGGCCAACTACGGCGCGGATTCGATGCGGCTGTATGAAATGTTTATGGGCCCCTTGGAGGCGGTCAAGCCCTGGAGTATGCAGGGGGTGGAAGGCGTGCATCGATTTTTGCAGCGCGTCTGGCGATTAGCCGTCGATGAAGAAACCGGCGAGCTTTCGAAAAACATACAGGAAGCGAAAGCCGACGAGGCAACCGCAAGGTTACTGCACCAGACAATAAAAAAAGTCGGCGGCGACGTCGAGACGTTCAATTTCAATACGGCCATCAGCGCGATGATGATTTTCGCAAATCATTTAGTCAAACAGCCCGTCGTGTCAAAAAGTGTACTCGAACAGTTAATACTTATCCTGTCGCCCTTTGCGCCGCATATCGCCGAAGAGCTCTGGCAAAAATTAGGATATAACAAAACCCTCGCTTATGAGAATTGGCCGAAGTTCGACCCGGAGCTTGTAAAGGAAGCAGAAATCGAATTGGCCATCCAGGTCAACGGGAAAATAAAGGACAAAATCGTCGTCTCGGCGCAGGCCGACGAAGAAAGCATCAAACAAAAGGCGCTTGCAAGCGAAAAGGTGGCAGCCGTTCTTGCCGGCAAGCAGCCGAAGAAAGTAATCGTAATAAAATCCCGGCTTGTCAACATAGTCGTTTAGAAAGGGGACAAGGCAATGTGTGACAAATATGACAGACGATGCTTTCTTAATCGCAGTGCCGGTATTGGGATCGGACTGGCGCTGGGAGGTGTCGGGCTTGCGGGCTGCCAAAATCAGCCGGGGAAAAAAGCAGGTGAAAAAACGGCATCGGAAATGATTGCTTATTGCGGACTAAATTGTACTACTTGCCAGATTTATCTTGCGACAAGAGAAACGGACACTGAAAAACAAAGGCAAATGAGGGAGCAGATTGTCGTTGCTATCAAGAAATACCTCGGCGAGGAAAAACGGGTAGAGGACATTACCGACTGCGACGGGTGCAAAGCACAAAGCGGGAGGTTGTATTCCAACTGTCGGAAGTGCCAGATAAGAAAATGCGCGAGTGAAAAGGATCTTGAGAATTGCGCATATTGCAGCGACTATACCTGTGATAAACTGAGCAAGTTTTTCGATTCTGAAGGTGAACAGGCGGGTGCTAAAAGACGGCTGGATGAGATAAAGGCCCGGCTATAAAAGTTATTTTGATGTTATCTAATGCCCATCGAAATCGAAGCAAAACTGAAAGTTAAGTCGCTAACGAAAGCGACTCGTCAATTAAAGAAGCTTGGCGCGGAGTTTCTGCGCAGCCGACTGCATACCGACACGTATTTTGACGACGGCAAATCGACCCTGCGAAAATGCGACATCGCGCTTCGTATTCGCAGGCAGCTTATCGGTCGTAAAGAACCCCGGCGCGCCGGGGTAATTACTTTCAAAGGGCCTAAACAAAAGGGGCGTTTCAAACGCAGGCAGGAGATACAATTCAAGGTAAGCGACGCCCGCCTTGCCGAACAGTTCCTCGCTGCCCTGGGATACAAACCGATATTAACGTTTCAGAAAAAGCGGTGTGTCTGGCGGTTAGGCGGCTGCGAGGTGGCGCTCGATACGCTGCCTTTGCTGGGCGACTTCGTGGAAATAGAAGGTCCCGGCGAGAAAAAGATTGCAGCCGTGCAGAAAAAACTCGGGCTGGCGGATTTGCCGCACATCCCTGATAGCTATGCCGTAATGATGCATAAGCAGCTTCGGCGACGAGGCAGGAAAAACAATAAGGCGTTCTTTTAGCGAGCATTATGAGTTCAATTAAACCCGACGACGGCTACATCGCCTACATAATCAATCCCAAGTCCGGCGCAAGCTCCGGCGAGAAGCTGCCCGGCTGGCGGTTCGAAGAATATCTGTCCGGCAGAGGTTTCGACGTTCGTGTTAATCTCACACGTTCACTCGAGCACACCTGTGAGCTCGCGACCGAGGCGGCAGCCGACGCAAGCTGTGCTATGGCCGTCGTCGTAGGCGGTGACGGTACTGTTCGGGAGGTCGCGCACGGACTTGCAGGCAGCAGTAAGCCCCTGCTGATTGTCTCCGGCGGAACCGAAAACCTCCTGGCCAATGAGCTGGGTCTCGACAAGTCCCTTTGCACGCTGACGCGGACGTTCGAGGCCGGCTTTACAAGGGCGCTGGACTTGGGAAACGCAAACGGCAAGTGCTTCACCTCGATAGCAGGCTTCGGCTTCGACGGCGAGGTCGTAAAAGCCGTTGACCAGAACCGAAAGGGACACATAAACTACTTCGATTATTTCTGGCCGCTGTGGCGGACGTTCTGGCGATACCGTTTCGATAAAATGCGGGTCGAGGTTGACGGCGAGCAAATCTTCGACGGACAGGGCCTGGTTTTTGTCGGCAACATCTCGAGATACGCTATCGGACTTAATATTCTCGAAAACGCCGACTTCGGCGACGGGCTTCTCGACGTCTGCGTTTACAAATGTGCCTGCCGGACGCACTTAGTCAAACATTCGGCGGTAACGGTATTCAAGCGCCACGCCTCCTGCCGGGACGTCATCTACCGGCAGGGAAAGGAAATCACCGTTACTTCCGACAACACCGATTTGCCCACCGAAATCGACGGCGACCCCGGTCCCGCGGTGCCGGTCAAAATAACGATAATCCCATCGGCGGTTCGGCTTATGGTCCCTGAAGGTGCAAAGCCGGCCGGCATAAGAGCACAGATATTAAGGGCGTTACGATAAGGTTTTGACAGCCCCCGATATAATGCTGATAATATGAAGGCAGATATGCGAGCAAAAAATTTCAAAATAGGTTCCGTCGAGGTCGGCCTGAGCGCCACGATGTTCGTGATGGCAGGCCCCTGTGTCATCGAGACGCAGGGAAGCTGCCTCGATATCGCGAAACGCCTTGCGGAAATATCGTCCCGCACCGGCATTGGTATCATTTACAAAGCCAGTTTCGACAAGGCCAACCGCAGCAGTGTTTCAAGCTATCGTGGGCCGGGACTTGAAAAGGGCCTCGATATTTTAGCGGCCGTCAAAGACAAAACGGGCCTGCCCGTTATGACGGACATCCACCAGCCGGAGCAGGCCGAAATCGCCGCAAGCGTGGCTGACTGCCTGCAGGTACCCGCGTTTTTGTGCAGGCAGACCGATTTGCTCTGCGCCTGTGCCGAAACGGGAAAGCCGGTCAACATCAAGAAAGGCCAGTTCCTCTCGCCGGATGAAATGAAAACCGTAGTTGAAAAGATTCGCCATTGCGGCAATAACCGGATAATCCTCACCGAGCGGGGAACGTTTTTCGGCTATAATCACCTTGTCAATGATATGACCGCCATCGAGACAATGAAACAGTTCGGCTGCCCCGTCGTCTTCGACGCCACCCACAGTACGCAGCAGCCGGGGGGACTGGGCACCGTCAGCGGCGGTAATCGCGAAATGGCCCCTATCCTCGCGAAGGCCGCGACAGCAGCCGGGGCAAACGGCCTCTTCCTCGAAGTCCACACCGAGCCCGAAAAGGCAAAATCCGACGCCGCGGTAATTATGCCAATCGACTGGCTCGAAGACCTGATGACCGCCTGTAAAAAAATCTTCGAAATTACCGGTGGACGCAAAAGTGGCTGACCGCACCAGACATCTCTACGGCCCCGTCCCTTCCCGCCGGCTGGGCCGAAGCTTGGGGGTCGATATCGTCCCGTTCAAAACCTGCACCCTCGACTGCATCTACTGCCAGTTAGGCAAAACCACCTGCAAGACCCTTGAACGAAAAGAATACGTACCGGTTGACGAAATACGGGCCGAGCTTAAGACCTTTCTCGATACCGGCGTGCAGGCCGACTACATCACCATAGGCGGTTCGGGTGAGCCGACCCTGCACAGCAGTCTGGGCCGGTTAATCGCCAGCATCAAAAAACTTACCTCCATCCCCGTCGCACTTTTGACCAACGGGACACTTTTTTATCTGCCCGAGGTAAGGGCGGATTGTGCCGGGGCCGACGTAATTTTACCTTCGCTTGACGCCGGTGACCAGCAGACCTTCGAAAAAATTAACCGCCCTTTTTACCTGATAACTTTCGAGCACCTGGTTGACGGTTTATGTGCCCTGAGACGGCAATACCGGGGCCAAATATGGCTCGAGGTCTTCCTCATCGAGCGTTTTAATACTGATAATGCACAAGTTGCCAAACTTGCCGAGGCGATACATCGCATCTGTCCTGATAAGGTCCACCTCAATACGGCCGTGCGTCCCACCGCCGAAGGAGGTGTTGAAAAAGTCCTGCCCGAAAAGCTCGCAGAAACGGCCCGTCGGCTCGGACCAAACTGCGAGGTAATCGCCGATTTCGTATCCGGCCATTGCGGAAAAAGCACAGACAACGCAAGCCAAACCCTGTTATCAATGCTGAAACGCCGACCCTGCTCACTCGAAGACGTCTGCTCGGCTTTGGGACTTGTTCCCAGCGAGGCAATCAAATATCTGGACGTGCTTGAAAAACAGGGAGCGATTCGGTCCGAAAAAAAAACAGGAAAAACCTTCTTCACGGCATGCTGACCGCCCGGCCGGGTTCCTGAAAAACATCTCAAAGTAAATGTAAAATCCCAGACGGTTCACATTCAATTTGTAAAGCCAGCCGCACTATTGGCCGATAAAACACCTGTAGCGATTTCGACAGCTTCGATATTATCACCTCCTGCTAAAAAAAATTCCGTTCGCTACTTTAGTCAGCCGACGAAAGACCGATAAAGAAAAGGGGCGGTGTCGTCCCTGATTTTTGTGTTTGCGGACTGACTTCGAGGACTGGTTGCAGTGAGCAGAGCAAAAAAACAACTCATTCTTAAAAAGGGCAAGCAGAAGTTCATATTCCGCTACACGAGCGGCTGCGAGGACAAGCTGCTTGACGCTCTTATCGAACAGGCCAAAAACGGGCAAACCGATTTCGACTGGTTCGACGCCGCGGTGCTCAGCTTCAAGCTCACCCAGTCGCTCATCGGCCAGGCCGACGAACTAATAAGTAATAAAGTGAGACAGTAACCCTAAATGGGCAGGCCCACGGCTCTGCTCAAAAATATTACCGATGTAACAGGTGGACCTATTATGGAAGACAGCGTAATAATTCAGGACTTTCTCAACTATCTTCAGTTCGAGAAACGTTTCAGCCCGCACACGGCCAAATGCTACGGCGTCGATTTGATTCAGTTCGGCGAGTTCCTTAATTCACGCGGTGAAGGCGGGACTTCTCACCCGGACGGGCACAATGAGTCCGACGCCATCGGCTCGCACGACTCGGGCACAGCCACGGCCGTAGCCGCCCATCCGAAGGTCGATATCGACCAGCAGCTTGGCTCCGCGGATGTCAACGCCATACGGGGTTATATGGCTTCACTTAACGAGAAGCAATATTCCAAGGCGACAATCGCCCGGAAGCTGGCCACGCTTCGCAGCTTCTACAAGTTTCTCGTCAAGAGAAACCGAATAAGCTCGAACCCCGTCATAGGTATCCGCACGCCGAAGCAGGAAAAACGGCTGCCCAAGTTCCTCGAATATGAAGACATCAAACGCCTGCTCGATACCCCCCCTGCCGACTCCTGGCTGGGCGCCCGCGACAGGGCGATTATGGAAACACTTTACAGCACGGGCATCCGGGTAAGCGAGCTTGTGGCCCTTAACCTCGACGATATCGATTTCCTCGGCGAGGTCGTCCACATCAGGGGCAAAGGCAAAAAGGAAAGGATCTGCCCCATCAGCTCGTCGGTGCTGCAAATCATTCAGCACTATATGGAGTTCAGAAACAAAAGGGCACAGCACAACGGCAATTTCGACGGCAAGGTGCTGTTCGTCAACAAGCACGGCAAACGGCTCAGCACGCGCAGCGTCCGGCGGAAAATGGACAAATACTTAAGGATGGCCGGCCTCGACCCCGGCATCAGCCCGCATACGCTGCGGCACAGCTTTGCCACACATATGCTTAACCGCGGCGCCGACCTGCGAAGCGTCCAGGAGCTGCTCGGCCACCAGTCGCTTTCCACTACTCAAATCTACACCCACCTGACGACCTCGAAGCTCAAGGACGTTTACTCCGCCGCCCATCCGCGGGAAACCGCCGGCGTTATCACCGCGACGGACAAGGCCGAGCATTACGACCCCGACGTCTGACACCGTTTTTACAAATCCGCACAAAAACAAGGGCCGGCTTAACGCCGGCCTTTTTGTTTTTACTACATCACTGAGCTCCCAACGGCTACGGGGTTTCGATTTTTACAGTTGCTGATTTTAGGCCCGGTGATTCGGCGGTCAATATTAATTCCCCCGCCTCTTTTTGCGATTGAACAATAATCTGTGCAAGGCCGTTAAACAGCTTTCGTTTCCACTGGCCGGCAGGAATAATGACCTGCACAATTCCCGTGTCGGCATTCAATTGTTCCCAGCGACGCTTCACAACAAATGGAGTCCCGACCGCAGTGTAGATATTTTTGCCCGGCCTTAGAACATTATGGTTTAACTTGAATTCCTGATTCGGGTCGTTTAGCTTGATACCCGCCGTAACTAAATGGCCGTTGACGTAAATGGACTGGTCATCGCAGATGCTTTTGGAGAACAGAGTAACCTTCGCATCATCCGTAACATCAGGCAGTTGAAAAGACCCGCGAACAGCAATCAATTTGTCCGTCTTCGGGGTATTTACCTCAGTGGCCTGTTTGAAAACAGGCCAGTTCGAATCATCGTAATCTAACACCGTCTGCGGGGAATCCTGTTTTTCGTCTATGAACGCCATCTTCAAATCGCCAATCATTTCGAGTTTTACAGTATCGAGGAATTTATCCGGCTCGTGGCTCGACGGGTCGCCGTTGCCGACTCCGATTATTTTTCCCGGCCCCTGAAGATTAAAACTTATCTCGTTACCGGCAGTGGGAACAATTCGTCCTTTATCATCTTCGACCCGGACAGTTATAACCGATACATCCTCGCCATCTGCTTTGATTGAATCGCGGTCGGGAATCAGCCGGACAACGGCCGGCTCACCAGTTGTCTCAACTTTCGCTGTCATTATTTCTTTTCCCCCTTTATATCCTCGCGCCAAAAGCGTTCCCGGCTCGTAATTGACTTCCCATTGTATGTGGGAGAGTTTCGGCATCGGTTTACGGCCTAAGGATTTGCCGTTGAGGAAAAGCTCCACTTCATCGCAATTACTGTATGCCCATACGTCGATTGGTTTACCAACTTTACCGGTCTGGTTCCAGTGGGGGAAAATATGCAGAACCGGCTCATCGGTCCAGACCGATTTGAGGTAGTAATAAATATCTTTAGGGAAGCCGCAAAGGTCTAAAATGCCGAACTGGCTGGTGACCTGCGGCCAGCCGAAGGGGTTGGCCTCGCCGCGATAGTCGAAGCCGGTCCAGAAAAACAGCCCCGTGATAAACGGCCTTTGGGCACAAAATTGAATTCCCCTTTCGATACTGCTTCGCGCAGATCTGCGGTCTGACTGGGGCATATGAGCGTTTGCCCTGTCGTATTCGTAAACCCCGCGGGTACCGCTTGCCGTGGTTTCCTCGGTCAGTATTGACGGCTGTTTTGGAAATTTTTTGTGGTGCTCATCTATATCGCCGTGGACAATGTAATTATATCCCATCATATCGATTACTGTTGAAATACCCTTTCCCCAGCCGCCGCTGATTGCGGCGGTTATTCTGCGAGTCGGGTCGAGACGTTTGGCGACCATCTGCATTGTCGATGCGATGCGGGCTCCTTTTATATTTCCCTCTATCGCCCATTCCTCGTTGCCTAACGACCACGCGATAACGCAGGGATGGTTTCTATCGCGAAGGATCATCCTTTCGAGCTGCTGCAAATGTTCCGGCGACGAGCCCATCAGCCGGTTTTCATCGAGAACAAGCATTCCAAGCCGGTCGCAGGCGTCTAACAATTCAGGGGTAGGTGGATTATGCGAACAGCGATAGGCGTTGCTGCCCATTGACTTTAATCTTCTTATACGAAACTCCTGAAGGGCATCAGGAATGGCCGTGCCCACTCCGGCGTGGTCCTGGTGATTGTTCGTCCCTTTAAGCTCTACGTGCTTGCCGTTCAGAAAGAAACCCTTATCTGGGTCGAATCGAATCGACCTGATTCCGAAAACAGTTTCGTATTTATCAACCCCTTTTCCCTGAGCATTCAGGAGCGTGACAAGTTTATAAAGATAGGGAGATTCGAGAGACCAGAGCTTCGGCTTTTTAAGTTCTATCAGGGATTTGAATTTATTCGTCTGGCCCGGTTTTAATGTGAGGTTTTGTGATTTTCCCTTAAAAACGGTTTTGCCGTCGGCGTCCTGTATGACTTGAACAATATCAAAAGAGCGCTCTTTTTTGTCCTCGTTAACTACTGTCGTTTCAGCGGTAATCTGGGCTGATTTTTTACCAACTTCAGATGTGACGAAAGTACCGTATTGGGCGACGTGCAGTGGCGCGGTTTTTGTCAACCAGACGTGACGATATATTCCCGCCCCTTCGTAAAACCAGCCCTCTTCCATAATAACATCAACCCGCACGGCGACCGTGTTATCTCCACCGTAATTGAGATAATCGGTGATATCGTATTGAAAGCTGCTGTAGCCGGAGTGCTCCGTGCCGAGATAAAAGCCGTTTACCCAGACCCGTGAGTTGCGAAAAACACCGTCGAATTCTATCACTATCCTTCGGCCAATATCGGATTCTGGAATAAAAAACTTTTTACGATACCACCCGATACTGTTTTCCGGAAAGGCCCTGCCGATTGCCTTATAGCCGTGACTATGGCTGCCTTTGCTGTCAAAAGGCATTTCAACCGCCCAGTCGTGAGGCAGATTGATAACTCGCCACGCCCGGTCGTCAAAATCTGCTGCCGCAGGTCCGTCTCCGTAACCGGTCTTGGCGAAATACGAAAAATAACCGGTGCCGTGATTAAAATCTTTTTCAGCATCGTATGCGTGTCCCAAAGCGAATTTCCAGCCGAAATCCATCGATAAATGTTCCCTGCCCGTTTCGGCCGCGATTGAATCGTTCGCCTGAACAAAAGTTATAAACAAAAGCGTTTCAAATATCAGAGTGGATACCAGTAACTTCTTGCCTTGCCTCATTATATCGCTCCTTACACTTTAAGGTTTTATCTTGGTGGGATGTGATAATGAACCAATTTACCTTTTTCGCCCTGTTTTTTCAAGGAATAGAATTCCTTGTAGTTTGGCGTCGAATGGCGAAAATGAATCAGGTATTATAATGAGACAGGATGGCCAATTTGAAACTGCTTATATGAAACGAGGCACATTATGAACAAGTGTATAATATCGGTGGTTTCTTCAGTAATTATACTCGCTTGCATCCGTTCCGCCAACGCGTCGGATTCATCGACAGCCAGAGAGTTATTTACAAACCCGACTGCGGAATACAGTTCGGCGCCGTTCTGGATTTGGAACGATATGATGACCGATGAAATTGTAATCTCGACCCTGCATGATTTGGCATCTCAGGGAATCAGACAGGTCTTCATTCATCCCCGGCCGGGATTGATGACACCTTATTTGTCGAAGGAATGGTTTCGCCTGTGGGGTGTGGCGCTCGAAGAGGCGAAACGGCTGGGTATGAACGTCTGGCTTTATGACGAGAATTCATACCCGTCGGGCCTTGCGGGCGGAATTGTGCCGAAGCTGATGAAAAATTCAGAGGGGATAGGGCTGAGCATTCGCGAAGAAAAAGAGATTCCGGAATGGCCAAAGGACTTAGTAGCGGTTTATCGGCGGATTGATAACGGATACGAGAACATCAGCGAAAAAGTAAAGGCAGGTCAGGCAAAGGGGCAAACAAAATGCCTCGTGGCAAGGGTAACTGAATCCTCGCCGGGCGGAATGTTTGCCAACGGCAGATATGTCAATCTTCTTACAAAAGGAGTGACGGAGAAATTTCTCGAAATAACACTCGATGCGTATAAACAGCGATTCGGCGACGAGTTCGGTAAACAGATACCGGGCGTGTTTACCGATGAGCCGCACGTTCTTCCCGCACGAATGATGCCCTGGGCGAAGGATTTGCCGGAGGTCTTCGAGAAAAAATGGGGCTATTCGCTTGCTGATAATCTGCCTTCGCTTGTCGAAGACGTGGGCAATTTCAAGCGAGTCAGACATAATTATTTCGCGGTTGTGCTTGAAATGTTTATCGACCGTTGGGGCAGGCCCTATTAC
Source organism: uncultured Pirellulales bacterium (assembly GCA_964536225.1). GTDB lineage: Bacteria > Planctomycetota > Phycisphaerae > Sedimentisphaerales > Anaerobacaceae > Fen-1362. The sequence goes on along the minus strand of CAZHVR010000031.1, from coordinate 8,317 downwards.
GAATACTGCGAAAAGAACAATCTGGAATTTACGGGCCATTACTGGGAACACGAATGGCCGGCGTGCTTGAGAGTGCCGGATAGTATGGCAATGTATGCATGGCACCAGCGGCCGGCAGTTGACATATTATTCAATCAATACAGCGAGAACGTTAATTCGCAGTTCGGAAATATTCGGTCAGTAAAGGAGCTTGCAAGCGCAGCGAACCAGTTAGGCAGACGGCGAACCCTCTGCGAGGCATACGGCGGGGCAGGATGGGAGCTGCGTTTCGAGGATATGAAACGAATCGGGGACTGGCTGATGGTCCTCGGTATTAACACTATAACTGAGCACTTATCGTTCGTTAGTATCCGCGGCGTTAGAAAGTCGGATTACCCGCAGTCATTTTCATATCACGAGCCGTGGTGGGAGGCCTATCACGTGATGGAAAGCTATTTTTCCCGGCTGTCGGCGGCAATGTCACAAGGCGAACAGATTAACAATATACTTATTTTGGAGCCGACAAGCACTGCCTGGATTTACCAATTCGGAGAAGAGCAGAAAAAGCATCTCGAAAAAATCGGGACCAGGTTCCAGAAATTGATTGTATCACTGACTAAACAGCAGGTCGAATTCGACATCGGCTGCGAGGACATAATCGCCAGGTACGGTTCGGTCGAGGACGATACGCTGAAGGTGGGACAGCGCGAATATAATGTAATTGTGCTGCCCGAAATGCTGGAGAATCTCAATTCAAGAACAATGGAGCTTATTGAGGCATACGCATCGGCCGGCGGAGAAATACTTTGCTGCGACGAAGCGCCGGCACTTGTGGATGGACAAAAAAGTGACCGCGGCACGGGACTTGCAAAAAAGCCCGGATTCAAACAGATAAAAACAAATGAACTGGCAGGATTGCTGCTGGAGCGGACAAAGGACAATTTCGCCATTAAAGACGTCAGCGGCGGTATCCTGCTTCACCACAGGCGGAAGCTTGACGATGGTGAGCTGTTATTTTTGACAAATACCGCTATAAACTCGCCGTGCAAAGGTATTATCGAATCAGGCGCAAAAGGCATCGAGAAATGGGATGCTGAGACGGGAACTGTCTTGCCCTATGTCTTTTCAAGTACCGAAAAGGGAATAAATGCAGAATTCGAGCTTGAGCCGTGCGGGAGTTTATTACTATTTCTTTCAAACAAGGCGATTGAGCCGGCCAAACCGGTATCCGCGAAAGAAACGAAGATTGAGCCGGCAAGCCCGATGAGAATAAGGCGGACGGGCCTTAACGTCCTTACTCTGGATTTCGTCGATATCGCCGTCGGAGAAAAGAAAATTGAAAGCATTCATTTCAGCAAGGCCGCGGAACTGGCGTTTCAGGAAAACGGCTTTAAAAATAATCCCTTCGACCATGCGGTGCAATTCGGCGATGAGCTAATCACAAGAAAATTCGCAAAAGACAGCGGCTTCGAAGTTGCGTATCATTTCACAATCGAGCAAAAACCCCCGAAACAATTGTATGCGGTAATCGAACGGCCTGCTATTTATACGGTTTCCTGCAACGGCAAAAAGGTAAAGGCGAAAAAGAATTCGTGGTGGCTGGACAAATCTTTCGGGAAAATCGATATTAGCGCCGCGGCCAAAAAGGGCGAGAACATCATAACGATAAAAGCGAAACCTTTTACGATTTATCACGAAATTGCAGCGGCATATATTTTAAGCGATTTTAAGCGATTTTAAGCGATTTCAAGCTCGAGCCGGCTGATTCGGGATTCGTGATTGTGCCCGATACAACATTAGAATTAGGACAATGGAACAAACAGGGCTGTCCGTTCTATGGTGAAGGCGTTTCATATAAACAGCGATTCGATATCGCCGATTCAAAAGGCAGGCATTTCGTTCAATTGTCCGACTGGCAAGGAAGCGCTGCAAAGGTTATTGTCAATGGAAAGGACGCCGGTTACGTCTGGCATAGCCCCTGGCGATGTGAGATTACCGGCCAAATTAAAAAAGGCAAAAATGAAATCGAGGTCGTCGTTATCGGCACCTTGAAGAATACCCTCGGTCTTCATCACGGCAAACCTTCGCTGGGCCGCGTCAGCCCCTGGGATTTTCGCGAAGTGCCGCCCAAAGGCCCTCCCGCGGGCAGTAAATATCACACTATCGGCTATGGCCTGTTCGAGCCCTTTGGACTTGTCCGGTCTTTGTAACGGAGAATATTCCGAAAAACCAATAAGCTGATAAGGATTTTATGGCACCCCGCAGAGGTCGATAAAATACTTGCAACGGCCGATGCCGAAAGGCATAATAGTAGCTGCTATGGACTTTGAATTTGAAGAAAAACAAGGAGAACAAAACGGGAGAGAAAAAATGAACCAGGAACCGAAAACCGGCAATCTGGTCGATACGACCGATTGCCTCGAAGCTGTCAGCGTAATAAGGTGCTGGAAGAACTTTCTGTTTATAATCATTCTGCTGGCCCTGCTGTTTGTCCAGGGCTCGTTCTGGCTTGTGAATTTCAAGTTGTTCAGCACCGAACAGCCGGCCGCCGCTGCAAAGGTTTCGACGCCGGCAGCCGGGATGAGTGAACCGGCCCAGAATACGGAAAGCCAAATCAAGCAGGCAGCTAAACAAATCGCTTACGATTCCAATGCCCTGGCCGCCTCATCCGAACAATCTTTGCCTGTAATAGAGCCGAACCGCTCCGGCGCATCTGCCCCGCCCGCTTCCGGCAATATGACGGGCAAAAACGAGCAGGAACAGTCGTCCGGTTTCAGACGCTGGTTTTTCCCCGAACAAAAATATATTCTGGCTTTCTTAAGGTTTCTGAATTTCATCCTGATACCCGCAGCAGCGCTTTACTGTCTGACGATGCTCCTTTCACTCAAAATCTCTCTTATCGGCCGGCTGGGCGGTATCAACCACATCACAAGAGCATTTATTTTGTCCCTGTTGTTTTTCATCCTGCTGATGCCCTGGCAATTGATGTTCGCACCGGTCTTCGCGGGAGCTATGTTCACGCCAATCGAGCTAATCAACGCCACCCAGGCACAGAAAACTCCCCTTGCTTATTTAGCGATGCTTCTGCGCTTTACCGGCTACTGGCTGCTTGTCCTTGTTTTGCTGCTGCTTGCCCAAATACGAAGCATGCGCTGGGCAAGGGCGACCCTGAAGCGGCTCGAAGTTATATGAAACCTCTGAATAATTCGCTGGCCGATTACTTTGATTTATGACAGGCCCGGTCTTTGTTAAAAAAAAGAAATCCGGTAAAAAACGAAACGTCGTAGCTGACTGGCTCGCATATGTCGGACTGCGGACGCTCGTCGCAATACTCTATCTGTTCAGCGTCGAAGCGAATCTGCGCTTTGCCCGTTTCTTAGGTCGGTTAATGTGGCGTCACTATCATCGCGGAAGAGCACGCGCATTTGAAAACCTTCGCGCAAGCTATCCCGACAAAGACGAGAAATGGTATGACACTACAGGCCGAAAAAGCTGTGAGAGTATCGCGATGCTGGCCGTGGATGTTTTTTTCACGCCCAAGCTGGTCCGTAAGGCCAACTGGCGGCAATACTCCCGATTCAAAAACGCCGAACGCGCCAAATGGCTCAGCAAAGAGAATAAAGGGCTGATTTTCGTGACCGGCCATTACGGCAATTTCGAGATAATCGGCTATATGATGGGTCTTTTCGGGTTCAACGTTTTCAGTATCGCCCGTCCTCTGGACAACCCTTTTATCAGCAGATATTTATATGGCGTGCGGGAACGGGCGGGACAGAAAATCATCGACAAAAAAGGCGCAGCCGAAATCTTTGACAAGGTTGCCTCCAGCGGCGCAACGCTTTGCTTCATAGCCGACCAGGACGCGGGAAGAAGGGGAATCTTCGTGGATTTCTTCGGCAGAAAGGCCAGCACCTACAAGAGTATCGGCCTGCTGGCCATTACCAATAATATCCCCATCGTCATCGGATACGGCCGAAGAATCGACAACCGTTTCTTTTTCGAAATGGGCGTAACGAGAATAATCTTTCCCGATGAGTGGGCTGATAAGGATGACCCGCTGTTTTGGGTGACGGCCGAATACACAACGGCGATTGAGGAGTTCGTCCGTGAAGACCCGACACAATACTGGTGGCTTCACCGCCGATGGAAACACAGGCCCAAAGACGAAATGCCTGTTTCCTGATTTTTAACTCATCCCGTAAAGCCGGCTTCTCTAAATTATATATTCCTCGTCAAATTCGGTCCTGGAGCGGATTTCTTTTGCAAAGTCGGCGTAGGATTCGCCCTGCTTATAATCGCCTGATTTCCCCATAAGGGCGAATGTCGCCTGCTTGCCCAATTCGACGGCCGGCTGGTCGTATGTATTGATGCCCAGCAAGGCGCCTGCGAACGAGGTCGTCGCTTCATACAGGAAAATGAACTGCCCGACGGCATAGGCATCGACTTTCGGGAACAATATGGTCATGCAGGGACGTTTGCTGGCGCATAATGCGTATTCTGTGGCTTTTTTCTCGGCGTTGAGCAATTCGCCCATGTCCTTTTTGGCGAGGTAATTCAGCTCCGGCGCGGACTTCGGAGGGGCAGGAATTTTAAGCTTTTTGCCGTGGTTCTGCACCTCGATGAGCGTAAAGACCTTATCGTTCGGGCCTTCTCGATAAAGCTGGACCTGGCTGTGCTGGTCTGTAGTGCCCAGCGCCTTGACGGGTGTGGCCCCGGCAAATACTTCAGAGCCATCGAGAGCAAATTTTTTGCCTAAAGATTCCGCCCAAAGCTGCCGGAACCAGTCGGCCAATCCATATAAAGCATAGCTGTAGGGCATCATCACGGATATCATCTTGCCGTGATTGTAATAATGGTATTGAATGGCAGCGTTTACGGCCGCGGGGTTTTTGGAAAAGTCGGGGTTTACAACGCGGGTGTGCATATCACGGGCGCCTGCCAATAATTGGTCGATATTTATGCCGCACATAGCCGCGCTGAAAAGCCCCACCGCTGAAAGAACGCTGAACCGCCCTCCCACTCCTTCGGGGACTTCAAGGGTTGAAAGGCCGGCGACGGTCGCGATTTTACGAAGAGTACCTTTCTGCGAATCGGTTGTTGCTACTATACGGTCTTTTAGCTTTTCCCTGCCGAACCGCGTTTCGAGCATTTTCTGGACAACCATAAACTGCGACGCGGTCTCGGCGGTCTGGCCGGATTTGCTGATAACGTTGAAAACGGTATGCCTGAGACGTGGCGTCACGTAATCCAGAAATGAGCCGAACTGCGCGGGGTCAACGTTATCGAAGACAAAAAGCCGCGGCCCTTTTCGCTTCTTGTCGTCCAGGTTATAGGTATAAGTATTAAGAGCGGTCTGCAAAGCTATGTTACCCAGCGCCGAGCCGCCGATGCCCAAGACGACGAGGTTTTCACATTTGGGCTTGAACTTTTTAACGAGTTTCTTGACGTTTTTGGCGATTTGGGCGTTAGCGGGTAATAGGCCATAGCGGGAGTTTCCACTGACGATTTCGTCCCTGATTCTCGGGATAAGCGGGGCGGTTTGTTTTGCAAGTCTGTCGAGCTGCTGTTTTGATATCCCGTGTTCGGGACCGATTACATCGGCCATAACGTTTTTATAGTTGAGCTGTATTTGTTTGTCCGCCATCTGTATCCCTTTCACTTTCTCTTGGTTGTCCCGCATAATTTTACAAAAAGCAATAGTTTATTAACCCTTCGCGGATTATCAACAGAATTTTGGTTCCCCCAGAAGCAGCAAAAACAGTATATCGGTTTTTAATGGCCGGGTACATTTTTTGCTCGAATCTATTTGATTTTGAAATTTCTGCTCATTACGAGCTTCCCCCGCGAGTAGAAACAGGCCGAATAACTCCCGGGACCGTGTTTTTCGGCAATTTGTCCCGGCAAGAATTTGACGGCCCTGTGGCGACGATTTCTGCTCCAGACAATGCTGCGTTTCGCCGCGATAAGTTCTGGATTGTTTTTAGGGGTGATTACTATTTCGAACCGGTTGTGCGCCGCCACCCGCGGCAGACGGACGACTACGAACACATTTTCATCTTTTCGGCTGAAAGTATTGGTATAACGCCATTGGCCCGGCCCCATCCTCTCGGCCAGGAGAAAATCCTTGCCGGGATTTATCTTGATTTCGACCGGCACAACCGCGAATCTGCGGACAAGCCGCCTGGTCAGTTTATGCAGGGTCTTTTGTATGACATACTTCCGCGTCTCGGGCCTGAAGCCGTTTACGTTGCCGGTCGCCTGAATATGCGTCGAGTATAAAATCCTGCCATCCGGAACGCTGATAATCGAGGCATTTACGACAATCAGCGCGTGCGAGACGTATTCGTAGAAGTAACTATCATACCAGTCGCCGTAATCAGGATAATACCAGGCGACGTCACGGCCGTAGTCATCATCGTCGTCGCCTTCTCCGTAACCCTCATCGTCGCCGAACCCTTCGCCGTATCCCTCATCGTCACCGAACCCTTCGTCATCGCCGTATCCTTCATCATCTCCGAATCCCTCGTTATTTCCGAAACCCTCGCCGAAACCTTCATTACCTCCGAATCCTTCGCCCTCATTTTCCCCAAATCCTTCTCCCTCACCATTTCCGAATCCCTCGCCAAACCCCTCGCCTTGGTCTCCTCCAAACCCTTCACCCTCCTCACCTTCGTCTCCCTCATCATCTTCATCGACCCTCCTGATATTGGCAAGATAATCGAAACTATATAAAACGGCATCATTCAGACCGCCGGACAGCTCATTATCTGCTTTACAAACGCCCGTCGCCGGATTACCGAAAGCAGCGGCATAAAATTCCTGCTGCCGGATATTATCTTGAAGTGCGGCTGCGCTGATAATTGTGCTGCCGAGGACCTGTCCTTTTACAAACGCCCGAATTTTCCCGACCTTGCCTAATTCTTCGGCGGCCGCTTTGTCGTTGCCGCGCGGGACCGCCGGAAGATTGAGGTTGTTCAGCATAATATTTAGCTGGTCGGGGCCGATTACTTTATATGTCCTGTTAAGCATCAGTCCCGATGCAAGACGGTTGGCGACGGCATTTCCCAGCCCCTTGTGCGAGCTGTAATTTTCGAAGGGAAGTATCGCTATCGTTTTTATGTTGGGGTCGTAAAAGCCGGGATAATGGTTGACCGTTATCTCTTTCGAGCAGCCGGTAAGAATTATGCAGATAAAAGCAAAAAACACCAAACCTGGTACAGTTTTCGACCTGCACATCGCAAACCTCCTTAAAGCCGTATAGACCATAATTTATGAGCTTCACAATGCTTGTTTTTAATGACCCGGACCGTTTCCCGAAATAGGCACGTTACCTATTAGCTATAAGGAAAAAACCTGTATCCGCCCCCGGGATTTAGACGGCCTTTTTTCAAAACGCCCATACGACGCGAACGCCCGCTGTTACCGTTGTGCCCGGGCCGTCGATAATCTGCATTAAGGGAGTAATTGTAAGCGACTCATTTATATGGGCCGAATAATCCGCCTCTATCATTGTTTCGTCGCTCTCGTTAAGCCGGCCAGGGCTTATTCCCTGCGCCACGGCCAATTCGAAAAAGTCCCTGTTTCTTTCTGGCAGCAGCCCCTTAAGCCGTCCGCCTGCCGACCAGAAATGTTTCATTTCGGAAACGGGATGATTTGCAAAGCCGTATCGGCAGAATAACTCAAGCCCGTCGCTAATCTGCTGGTCGAAGCTCAATGCCCAGCCGTCGTTATCGTGAGATGTCGCCTCTTCTTCTGCGTTTAGCGATAAGGGATTGCGCCAGTAGATAAAACGATAGGTCCCGTCCCGTCCGCCAAAATGCGGCCCAAATCCCATCTCGAAGATTTGAAACAGTTTAAAGTTGCCGCCGAACGCGGATTCGAAACCGGTCGTCGTTCCTTTTGCCTTTGTGTCCGCGAACCCGGCCTGAAAATAAAACCCCTCGAAAGGCGACGCCTTCAAAGCCGCCCCTATCCCGAAATCCGGAAAAGGAATAGTCGGGTTATTAACAAGCGGGCCTGCTAAAAACTGCACTATCTCGCAGTTGGCAACCGAGCTTGTATCGAAGAAGTCCGACAGCGCTATTTTGCCCGCAATTAACTGCAAACGCCCGCATGGAAAGTCGTTTAAAAGAAAAAACCTGCTGATGTAAATGTCCGCCTCTTCGATTGTTCCGTTGGTGACCAGAAAGCCGTTTAACAACGGGTCGATTCCTTTGCCCCTGCCCCCTTCGCCGTAAACGATAAGGGAGCCGCCCTGCCACAAGTCCTGTTTGACTGTCGCAAAATATAAATAATCCCCCCGTGTTTTTCCCTCCGCCCTTGGCCCGCTCAGGACCGA
>CAZHVR010000030.1:26177-28050 GCA_964536225.1 uncultured Pirellulales bacterium | reverse complement strand
CCAGAAACGGGGATTTTATCGAACGATGTTATAGTAACGTAAAAGGGCTGCGGTTCCGTCTTCGTCCCGATAAACGACATCGGGACTACGCCGGACAGGTGCGCGACTCGCATCGTCTTGCATCGTACGGTCTGTGTATTTTGCACGTCTTAAATAAAGAATTCCGAAGGTATTCGCGGACGAGGCAATGGCTTGAATCTCGACTCGTCGGGAGTGAAAATGCCTTACCGAAGAACGCAGGTCGTGCAAAATCTGTGTAAATCTGCGTCAATCTGTGGTTAATGGATACTGTATTTTCTTCGTGAAATTCGTGGTGAAAATGGCGCAATAAAAAGGCCCGCGAATGCGGGCCGTGTGTTAATCATCAGGATGAACCTGCGATTGCCAGCGGCAGGTTGTCACTGGATTGTGATAGCGCCGTCGAACCTGCCTACCCTTAATTCGCCTTCCGGCGTATAGCGAGTCCGAACTTCGAGCCAGTAGGTGCCGGATGAAAGGGTGGGATTGAGGAACACCAACCGGCTGGGCTTATTGAGCTGGATGGTTGGTGGGCTGACACGGGTCTCACTTGCGTCTGTGGTGGACACGAAAAAGATGCCCTCATCGCCCTGGTCGGTGTTGAATTTCAGGCGATAGCCGGTAATGGTCCCGATGGAAGGGCTGCCGGGCAGGCCGGTATTGCCGTAGCTAACAAGGTCGGGAACCGGTTTGATTGTCTGCTGTTTCTCGACGGTGGCCTGCTCGCGGACAGCGCTTCTGATGCGTTTGCCGGGATTGGCGCTGACATCCACCTTGTGACGCGACGGGTCGTAAGAGTCGCTTGGCCCTTCGAATTTGCCCCTGATTCTCGGAAACAAGTCGCACAGGCCGCCAAGATTGACCCTGAAGCCGTCTAAAAGTAATGTGTCGATGGCCGTAATCGCGTTTTCCAGAACGGCCAGAACATCGGCCCTGCGAACGGTCGTTCCCTGCTCGACGATGCGGTCTGCGATTTGCTCAAGGCCTACCGAGCCGGAGATTTGCACGCCTGCCGCATAGATGTCGGGCTCCTCCACTAAATTGTTTTTACGTAACACGTATTTTATAGCCATTAGGCTTCCCCTAAAAATATGTATAAGCCCTACGCGGGCCTACGATACAATGTCGCTATTGTACCCCCTGAAACGGATGATACTTTTTACCTTGTCGGCTGTCACGGGGACACACTTTAGGTAATTAATAAGAAAATCTCAGATTTTATTTTTAAGCCGTAACCTGTATTTACGCCGGTCCGCCTGCCGCCTGCAAGGATGCAGTACGATTGCTCCGCCGGCGGTTCAATCCCCTTATTGCCGGTCAAAGCTGCAAATATCCTGAAAATAGAAAATTGCCTTTCAATGCGGGCCGTTAAATGATATAAAGGCGTGAGCGGGTGTTGCATACGTACGGCGAGATAGAATAAAGACAGAATTGGAGGCAGCTTCAAATGAAAGCCGCTTTAATTAACGAGCACGGCGGAGTAGAAAAGGTCGGCGTGGCCGAAATTGACAGGCCAGAACCGGGGCCGGGTGAGGTCCTGATACAGGTAAAATCCGCTGCGCTAAATCATCTCGATATATGGGTCAGAAAGGGCAGGCCCGGTGCGAATATCCCTATGCCGCACATACTCGGTTCGGACGCGGCCGGGACGGTAAGCGAATTAGGTGAGGGCGTGACGGGTTTGGCCGTCGGTGATGAGGTGATTATAAATCCCGGCCTGAGCTGCGGATATTGCGAATATTGCAGGCGCGGCGAGCAAAGCGAATGTGCATCGTTTGATATTGTCGGGTTGGGACATCAGGGGGCGTTCGCCGAATTCGTCACCGTGCCGGCTGCAAATGTTTACCCTAAGCCC
>CAZHVR010000030.1:0-26077 GCA_964536225.1 uncultured Pirellulales bacterium | reverse complement strand
CTGTGTGCGGCGGGGCGGCAGGATTGTTATATGCGGCGTGACGTCCGGGCCGAAAGCGGAGACAAATTTGCAGGCGATTTACTGGAACCAGCTGACAATAATGGGTTCGACTATGGGGTCAAATGATGATTTCAGGGCGATGCTTGCCGCGGTTTGCTCGGCGAAGCTCAAGCCCGTTGTGGATTCGGTTTTTCCGCTTGCCGAGGTCGCAAAGACGATGTCGAAAATGGAAGAAGGGGCACAGTTTGGAAAAATTGTTTTGAAGGTTTCGTAGCGAGATATTAAAAGGAGGTGTATTATGGTTGAGACGGCTTCTACAATGCTTGCGCTGGGGACAAAGGCGCCTGATTTTGAGCTGCCGGATACCGAAGGCAAAATAGTATCGCTGAAGGATTTTGCGGACAAAAAGGCACTGCTGGCTGTGTTTATGTGTAATCACTGCCCGTTTGTGAAGCATATCATCGACAAATTTGTTGATATAGTGCGCGAGTACCAGACCAGAGGTGTTGCGGTTGTCGGGATAAACTCGAACGATGTTGACAGTTACCCCCAGGACAGTCCCTCTGCTATGGCGCGTGAGGCGAAGGAAAGGGGCTTTACGTTCCCCTATCTTTACGATGAAAGTCAAAGCGTGGCAAAAGCTTATAAGGCGGCCTGCACGCCGGACTTCTTTTTGTTTGACGACCGGCGAAAACTGGTCTATAGAGGGCAGATGGATGACAGCAGGCCCGGTAACGCAAAGCCGGTCACCGGGGCGGATTTGAAGGCGGCGATGGATGCGGTCCTGGCGGGGAAACAAGTTCAGGGCAATCAAAAGCCGAGTATGGGCTGCAATATAAAATGGAAACCGGGAAATAAGCCGGCATAACTAAGAACGTAAAACCGGTTATACAATTAATCGGAAAATATAAAGTGCGAATTTTACAGTTTATTAGGAGGTAATAATGAAGTTGAAAGGCACACAGACGGAAAAGAATCTGCTGACCGCTTTTGCGGGCGAATCGCAGGCGAGAAACCGCTATTCGTATTTTGCCAGCAAGGCGAAAAAAGAAGGTTACGAGCAGATAGCTGCCATATTCGAGGAAACGGCCAACCAGGAAAAAGAGCACGCCAAAAGGGAATTTAAGTTTCTCGAAGGCGGTGAAGTGGAAATAAAGGCGGCCTTCCCTGCCGGGGTGATAGGCAATACTCTTGAGAACCTCAAAGCAGCAGCGGGGGGCGAGCATTATGAGAATACTACGATGTATCCGGAATTTGCCGAGACAGCCGACAAAGAAGGTTTTCCCCAGATAGCGGAAGTGTTCAGGAGTATAGCTGTTGCGGAAAAAAGGCACGAGCAGCGGTACCTTGCCCTGGCCAAAAATATCACCGAGGGCGTTGTTTTCAATCGGCCGAAGACGGCGAGATGGGTGTGCCGAAACTGCGGATACGTGCACGAAGGGACGGAGCCGCCCGATAGCTGCCCCGCCTGTGCTCATCCGAAGAAGCATTTTGAGCTTGAAGCAGCGAACTATTAAGATGTTAAATAGTTTCGGCTGCGCCTGGCGTAAGGCGTAACATAACAGGATAGGCAACTGCCTGACTGTGAATAAGGATTTTACTGATATGAACGCAACGGGGAAATTTGCGAAAATGACGGTTTGTACAATGACAGCGGCCGTGATACTCTTTTTCGCAGGATGCAAGGAGAATATTATGAGAGAGCAGACAAGTACTGTGACAATGAAAGGCAACCCGGTCACGCTGGCGGGAAAAGTGGTCAAGGTCGGGCAAAAGGCGCCGGATTTCGATGTCGTTACCAATGATATGTCGGTGGTCAAGTTCTCGTCTTTCGCGGGCAAGACCTGCATCATCGCCTCGGTGCCGTCGCTTGATACCCCCGTTTGCGATACGGAGACCCGCAGGTTCAACGAAGAGGCGGCAAAGCTCGGCGACAACGTTGTCGTGCTGACCATAAGTATGGACCTGCCTTTTGCGCAGAAACGATGGTGCGGGGCCGCCGGCGTGAAAAATGTTCAAACATTGTCGGATTATCGTTATGCGTCGTTCGGCAATGCTTACGGTGTTTTGATAAAGGACCTGCGGCTTCTGGCAAGGGCGGTGTTCATCGTGGACAAGACCGGCATAGTCCGGTATGTTCAGATAGTCCCGGAAATCGCAACTGAGCCCAACTACGACGCGGTGCTGGAGGCCGTAAAGGGATTATAGGGATTTAGGTGAGTTGAAACGGGGTGATTGAATATGGTAAACGAAATTAAGCCCAATGTTTACTCGGTGGGGGCGCTCGACTGGGACAGACGGCTGTTCGATGAATTGATTCCGCTGCCCGACGGCACGAGCTATAACTCGTATTTGATAAAGGGCAGTGAAAAAACGGTCCTGCTCGACGCGGTTGACCCGGCGAAGATAAGTGTTCTGCTGGATAATCTGATAAAGGCCGGAATTGAGCGGCTCGATTATCTCGTCGCACATCACGCCGAACAGGACCATTCCGGCTCGATTCCGGATGTGCTGCTGCTGTATCCTGATGCTAAGGTCGTCACAAACGCGAAATGCAAAGGGATGCTGATGGACCTTTTGCATATCGACGAGGAAAAATTCATTACGATTGAGGATGGACAAACGCTTTCGCTCGGCGACAAGACGCTGAAGTTTGTTTTCATACCCTGGGTGCACTGGCCTGAAACCATGGGCACTTATCTTCAGGAAGACAAGATTTTCTTCCCCTGTGACTTTTTCGGGTCCCACCTTGCGACGACGAGCGTATTTGTCGAGGACGAGCCGTTCGTTTATGAATGCGCAAAACGCTACTATGCCGAGATTATGATGCCTTTCAGGGCGCCGATAAAAAACAACCTCAAAAAGATGGAGTCCCTCGATATAGAAATGATAGCCCCCAGTCACGGCCCGGTTTATCAAAGGCCGCAGTTCATCATTGACGCATACAGGGACTGGGTTAGCGACGATGTGAAAAACGAGGTGATTGTGGCGTATGTCTCGATGCACGACAGCACGCGGAAAATGGTGGAGCATTTTGTTGACTCGCTGGCTGAGCAGGGTATAAAGGTAAGGCAGTTTGATCTGGTAGGGGTCGATATAGGCCAATTGGCGATAGCGCTTGTGGATGCGGCCACGGTGGTTATCGGCTCGCCGACGTTTCTTATAGGCCCGCATCCCGCGGCGGCTTACGCGGTAATGCTGACAAATGCATTGCGGCCCAAGACGCGGTTTGTTTCGATTATCGGCTCTTTCAGTTGGGCCGGCAAAATGGTCGAGCAGCTTACCGGCCTGTTAAGCAATCTGAAAGTCGAGGTCATAGAGCCGGTTGTCGCAAAAGGCCTGCCCAAAGACGAAGATTTCGAAGCCCTGGACAAGCTGGCTGAAAAGATTGCAGAAAAACACAGGGAAATCGGGATACTGAAATGAACGGGATTAAATTTAAAAAACTTTAGGGGAGCAAATAATATGATAAGCAAAAAAATGCAGGACGCGCTGAATGCCCAGATTAACGCCGAGCTTTATTCGGCATATCTGTATTCGGCGATGGAGGCGTATTTTCAGGCGGAAAATCTGGGAGGTTTTGCCAACTGGATGCGTGTGCAGACGCAGGAAGAAGTTTCTCACGGGATGAAAATATGTGATTTTTTGTTCGAGCGCGGAGGGCGGGTCACGCTTGAGGCGATAGCCAAGCCGCCCGGCGAGTGGAAATCGCCTCTGGCTGTTTTTGAGGCCTCGTATAAGCACGAGCAGAAGGTTACAGGCCTGATAAACGGCCTTGTCGAGCTGGCCGCAAAAGAAAAAGACCACGCTACGGAAGTCTTCCTGCAGTGGTTCGTTACCGAACAGGTGGAAGAAGAAAAGAACGCCAGCGAGATTGTGGCCAAACTGCAAATGATAAAGGACGTCCCGCAGGCAATGTATATGATGGACAGAGAGCTTGGTATGCGAAAAGGAGATTAAAATGGCGATAACTTTCAACGCGGACGAAATTTTCGAAATGGCCGAAACAATAGAGCGCAACGCCGCCGAATTCTACCGTGAGGCCGCAAAGAAAACCGGCGATAAGGCGGTGCAGAAGCTTTTTACCGATTTGGCGGCAATGGAGGACAGCCATTGTCAGATATTCCAGGAGATGAGAACGCAGCTCGGCCCCGGCGAAAAAGAACAGACAACCTATGACCCCGAAAACCAGGCGATTCAGTATCTCCAGTCGATGGCGGACAGCCACGGCACCGAAGGTAAAAAAAGCCGGTCCGAAAAGCTTACCGGTAAAGAGTCAATGCAGGACATATATGCAATTGCGATTAACGCTGAAAAGGACTCAGTGGTTTTTTACACTGCCCTCAAAGAGCTTATCTCAAAAGACGCCGGCAGGGACCAGGTTGAAGCAATCATCGACGAAGAATTAGGCCATCTGGTTTTATTGAAGATGCAGCTTGCCAATCTCGGACAGGGTTAATGCCGCGTCGAATGGATGAAGCATTTTCTTTCGATGCCTGAGAAATACATCTTGAAACAATGCTTTGGTGGAGACGAATAAATGAAGAAATATAAGTGCATTATGTGCGGGTATATTTATGACCCGTCACAGGGCGACCCGGATAACGGAATCGAACCGGGGACGGCCTTTGAGGATATTCCCGATAGCTGGGTTTGCCCGGACTGCGGGGCCGGCAAAAGCGAATTCGAGCCGCTCGAAGGGTAATTCATTGTCAATGTCGTAAGCCCCGGTTTTTGCCGGCAGTTTTCCGAAGGACAGTTTTATGAGCGACATCAGGCCGAAACTATCGCAGGAAATCGCCTGTGCGGAGATGAAACCTCCTCCCTGCGGCCTGATTGTCTTCGGTGCATCCGGCGACCTGGTCCATCGCAAGCTGCTTCCGAGTATTTTTGAGCTGGCAAGGAACGATTTGCTCTGCGAGAACTTCTTTTTTTTGGGCTGCGGCAGGACCGAGATTTCTGACGAAAAATACCGTGCCGATGCCGAAGCCGCTATTCGAAGGAGCGTGCCACCCGTATCCGGCGATTCGCTTACTAAGTTTATCGGCTCGCTTTATTATATAAGCGGCGATTACAGCGATCCCTCCTTTTACAAAGCCATTACGGCCCGCCTGATTAAGCTCGAAAGGAAACACCACGTAAAAGGTAATCGCGTCTTTTATCTTGCCGTGCCACCGTCGATTTACGCTCAGATTGTCGAGGGTCTTGGTGGGGCGGGTCTTTCCTGCCCGGAGCCCGATTGCCAAAACATTCGCCTGGTTGTCGAAAAACCGTTCGGCAGGGACCTCGAAAGCGCTGTGGAGCTTAGCGGAATTCTTCAAAAGCATTTTTCCGAAAACCAGATTTACCGCATCGACCACTATCTTGGCAAGGAAACCGTCCAGAATATTATGATGATGCGTTTTGCCAACGCGATTTTTGAGCCGATATGGAACCGCAATTTTATCGATAACATTCAGATTAAAGTGGCCGAATCGGTTGGTATCGAGCATCGGGGCGGCTATTACGACAAGGCCGGCTGCCTGCGGGATATGTTCCAGAATCATATGCTCGGAATGCTCGCTTTGGTCGGTATGGAGCCGCCCGCTTCCTTCGAGGCCGACCACGTCCGTGGTGAAAAAGTCAAATTATTGCAGAGCATCAGGCCGCTGACCCTGCAAAGTGCAGAGACCGACTTTGTCAGGGGCCAGTATGTCTCCGGAAAGACAGAGGGAAAACCCGTCCCCGGCTACAGGGATGAATCGCAGGTTGACCCGAACAGCACCACCGAGACGTTCGTCGCCGCAAAGCTGTTTATCGATAACTGGCGATGGCGCGGCGTGCCCTTTTATCTAAGGGCCGGCAAGCGCCTTGCATCAAAAGATACCGAAATCGCAATTACATTCGAGAAAGTCCCACACTCGATGTTCATCTCGGCGGGCCTGCCTGACCTGCCGCCGAACGTTCTTGTAATACAAATCCAGCCCGAAGAGGGCATTTCACTGAGCTTCCAGGCCAAGCGTCCCGGCTCGAAGGCCTGCATCGGGACGCTCAGGATGCAGTTCAGCTACAGCGAGGTTTTCGGCGATAAGCCGCCCGAGGCATATCAGCGGCTTTTGCTCGATTGTATGTTAGGTGACCAGACGCTTTTCACGCGGCAGGATGAAATCGAGGTCTGCTGGAAGCTGCTTACGCCGGTCCTGCAGAAATGGCAGGCGGAGGACGGTAAACCTTACGAATATCCGGTGGGCAGCGAGAGTTTCAAAGAGGCCGACCGTCTGATAGAGGCCGATGGAAGAAAATGGCGGGGATTTTGGGAAGGTTAGCGAAGACGTTTTAAGGAGAACGATTATGGACATATTCGAATTTGCTATGGAAAAGGAACGATTAGCCGAGGAATTATACCGCAAGCTTGCCGACAATGCGCCCCATAAGGGACTAATCAGCATTTTGACAATGCTTGCCGACGAGGAGCACGGCCATTACGAGGTCGTTAAGAAAATGAAAGAGGGCGTCCCCGCAGAAGTCGCCGATACCATACTGCTTACCAACGCCAAGACAATCTTTGCAAAAATGAGGCAAAGCCGGGAAAAGTTCAAGTTCGGCGACACCCAGATAGACCTTTATAAAAAGGCACAGGATATCGAAAGAGAAAGCCGTGCTTTTTACCGTCAAAAGGCCAATGAATCGGAAGACCCCGCCCACAAGGCAATCTTCAATACACTGGCCGAAGAGGAGAACAAGCATTACTTTCTGCTCGAAAATATAATTGAGTTTGTGTCCAGACCCCAGACCTGGCTGGAAAACGCGGAATTTCATCATCTCGAACAATATTAACAAGACCATTATTTAAGGAGGCCTGAAAATGGATGGTTCGACAAGCTCACCACTGAGCGATTCGACAAAGCTCACCACAGGAACTTTTCGGAAGCGATGGGTAATACTACTGGGGATTTTTCTGTTTACGGCGGCGTTCGTTACGCCGCTTGTGTATTCGCACTGCCAGATGCCCTGCGGTATCTATGACGACCCGGCGCGTTTAGCGGCGATTGCCGAGAACTGCACAACGGTTGAAAAGGCGATGAAGCAGATTGTAGAGCTGTCGGCCGACCCGAAAAAGAATATGAACCAGATTGTCCGCTGGGTCGATACGAAAGAAAAACACGCTGAGGAGACCGAGCAGATTGTCAGCTATTACTTTATGGCACAGCGTATAAAGCCGGTCAGTAAAGGCGATGCCGGTTATGAAAAATACGTCAAAGAGCTTACTTTACTGCACGAAATGCTCATCTACTCGATGAAGACCAAGCAGACCACGGACCTCGAAAACGTCGAAAAGCTTAGAACGCTGCTTGCGGAATTTCGGACTTCGTATCTCGGCCAGACCGCCCAGATGGGTGAGCACGAGCACAGCCATTGACCGGTGACTATGAATTCATCCACCATTGCTGCCGTGAAACAACAGGAAGAGCTAAAGGCCGTTCTCGATAAGTTGTATGACAAATACAACCGCCGGGAGCTGATTAAGCCCGACCCATTGCAGTTCGTTTACGAGTATTCGAATCCTGCCGATATGGAGATTGCCGGCTTCTTGGCCGCCTCTTTAGCTTACGGCCGGGTCGAGCAGATTCAAAACAGCTTGCAGAACCTGCTCGCCAGAATGGGCAAAAGCCCTTTCGAGTTTGTCAGCAGCTTTTCAAATCGGCAAAGGTCGGCCCTCGAAGGTTTCAAACACCGCTTCAATACCGGCGACGATATTGCGGATTTGTTCGTCTTGTTCCGCAAAGTGCTTAATGACAACAGCAGTATCGAAAAATACTTCCTAAGGTTTTTCAGGGATGATGATAAGAATATAATCCCTGTCCTTACGCGATTCTGCGATTCGCTTCTGGATGCCCATCGTGCCGCTCACAGGGGCAGGATATCAAAAGGTCTTGCCTTTCTTCTGGCGGGCCCCGGCCGGGGCGGGGCAGCCAAACGGCTGAATCTTTTTCTTCGCTGGATGGTGCGAAGCGATGACGTGGATGCGGGTCTTTGGCATTCAATCGATAAGTCGAAACTTATCATTCCTGTTGACGTGCATATGGCCCGGCTGTGTAAAATCCTCGGGTTTCACAATCATAAAAACGTAACTTTGAAAACCGCCGTCGAGATAACGGACCATTTTGCCGGGATTGAGCCGGCCGACCCGGTAAAGTATGATTTCTCCCTTTCACGAATCGGTATAGTGGAGGATTGCACCGGCTTTCGGCGTAATGAATGCAATGCCTGCGAACTGTTATCCTGGTGTCTGGAAAGAGGGGACTGGCAGAAATGAAACCCGTTTATAATAAACATATCGAAGCTAAAGACCTCGAAAAATACAGCTCCGCCGTGACGCTTTCCGATATGGAGGTCTTTGTTTTTCCCGAGCTTGTCTATGCCCTCATTCTGGCCAACATTATGAGCCCGATTATATGGCGATGGCGGGATGCGAACAGCTTCAAAAAGCTCGAAGGCAAGGACAGCTTCAAAAAGCTGCTTCGATTGCGCCAGTTCATAATGGACGAATACGATTTCAATCTCGACCTGGAAAGCTGGGGCCTTACCAGCAAGGCAAGAGAGCTGAAGCGCTTCGTC
The DNA here is from genome assembly GCA_964536225.1 of uncultured Pirellulales bacterium. GTDB lineage: Bacteria > Planctomycetota > Phycisphaerae > Sedimentisphaerales > Anaerobacaceae > Fen-1362. The sequence goes on along the minus strand of CAZHVR010000030.1, from coordinate 17,479 downwards.
GCATTTCTGTCACCCGAAGATATCGCCAAAAGCAACGGTCTTTTCGGCTACGAAGGTGACAGGTATTACTTCGACGTTGATATCCGCAGGCACTTCGGTCTCGATAAATACGACAGCGATGTAATCCCCTATTGGAAGACCGAAACGGTCGAGGCAATGGACGCCTTTGTTCGCAGGCCCGGCTATACGAAAAAAGCCGGCGAATGCGTGTCGCTTTCGACCCTTTACGCCGCCGCTGCTTTTATCGTATGCGGCATTCCCCTGCAGGACATATACCAGGTCCTCACGCCTCTGCACTCACAAAACTTCATCGATATCCGCGACGGTATCCTGACCAATAACAGGCGCCTGGTCACAAAGACGATGTGGTTCAACGGCACAGAGATATCCAATAAGGCACAGCGCGCCCTGCGGCACGAAAACGTGACGATTATCGCGCATCCGACCGGCTGCATTCACTGCCTGTATAAACAGGCGACAATAGCGCCCGATACATACAATCATTTCGTAAAACAGCTTGGCTCGTATCTGTCCAGCGACCTTTCGATGCTCGTTTTTGCAAATTTTCTCAGGTGTAATTCGTCTTATCAGAAATACTTCCAGATTTGCCGGGATTGCCGGGGCCATCCGCAGTTCCTAAAGGCAGAGGCGCTTTTCCATTACGAGCACGGCAGCAAGTACCGCATAGCAGACAGCACGCACGACAAGCTTCTCGCGGAGGTATCCGATGAGGACTTTTTCTCATACGAGATTCCCGGCAGAATCCGCTGTGATTTGCTCGACGACTTTATTAACAAAAATAAAATCGACGTAAGAAAGCCGGACGGCAGGGCGGCCTTAAGCAAATTCCTCGAACCGGTGATGAAGTACGCCAAAACTTTTGTCGATGGACTTGCCGATTTTGTCCATATAGAACCGAAGTTGCCGTCGCCCGAAAAGGATTATTTGCATACGCCTGCAATCGAAATCCCGGCGCGCTGGACCAGGCAGGAGGTTATTGATTACCTGCAGGACCTGCGCCAGCGAAGTGTTGCCGCCGACCTTGCCTTTTATGCCTACCGCGATATGGAAACCTGCGACTGGGTCCCGTTTGTCAAGGCGGCCGTTGAGCGAAATCCCGTTTCGCTGAGTATGGCAGCCGATAAGTCCGTCGCGGATGTTTATAGTTTGCTAAAGGAGCTGGACGATGTTTCGATATACGAGGGCAAACGCCTCGCCCAGCCCGATGAGGTCGTCAACTACCGCACCGGCGACGGTCTCGAAAAAGCGTTTGTCCTGGCCGACGTCGTTCGGCAAAAATCCCTTCAGGAAAATATCGAGATTATCGCAGATGCTAATCAAGCCGTTCTTAAGGCCTCGTCAGAATTTCGTTTCGGCTCGTCAAAAGGGCTTAAAAAGCAGGTCCGCATCTCTCCCGACGGCAATATAGCCGTATCGGCCTGAGAAGGCCTTTTTGAGAGCGAAAAAAATTTTCAAAAAAGAACTTTTTGGTGTTGACCTGAGTAATAAATAGGACTATATTAGTCCTATAGTCCTGTTGTTGGATGAATAGATGGATATAATACGACGCAATACCGATTATGCCCTGCGAATGACAATAGCGCTGGCCGGCCGGTTCGGAAATGGCCCCGTTGCTACGAAGGAGCTTTCCGACCGCCAGGACATACCTTATCAGCTTGCCTGCAAGCTGCTGCAGCGGCTTCATAAAGAGGGCATCGTCAAAAGCACAATGGGACCGGCAGGGGGCTTTATGCTCAAAAAAAATCCGTCGAGGATAAGCGTCAGGCAAGTAGTCGAAGCTGTTCAGGGGCCGGTCCGGCTAAACCGCTGCCTGTTCGATAAAAAATTGTGCCGGTTTTCACGTAACTGCACCATTAGCCCTGAGCTTGACCGGCTTCAGAAAAAAATCAACTCTTTTTTAGAAGGGCTCACCTTGCAGCAGTTGTCGGTTTCAAACGGACGTAAAAGGAGAAAAAATGAATGAGCAGAAAAATAAATCTTCGGTACTCGAAAGCTGCGTGGCAAAACCGGCAGTGCTTGCCGGACTTGTCAATTACGCCGATGATTCGATAGTCAGTAAGACAATAATTAATAACTCCGTCGGCACAATTACCCTGTTCGCGTTCGATAAAGGCCAAAAACTCAGCGAGCATACCGCTCCCTACGATGCGGTTGTTCAGGTTCTTGACGGAAGGGCGGATTTGACCATCGCCGGCAAACTCACAAGTGTTTCGGCTGGACAGATTATTATTATGCCCGCCAATGTCCCGCACGCCGTCACGGCTAAAGAAGAATTCAAAATGCTGCTCACGATGATTCGTGCCTGAAAAAATCCCGATGAGAGAAAAACTGATTCAAAAGATGAAAGACATTTTTGGTAACGACGGCAGAAGAATTAATCATGCCCTTGAGGTCTTGAAATATGCCGAACAGATACACGCAGCCGAGGGCGGTGATTCAGATATTGTCACGGCCGCAGCTGTACTGCACGACATCGGTATTCACGAGGCCGAACGTAAATATGGTTCCGCTGCCGGCAAATATCAGGAAATCGAAGGCCCGCCGATTGCCGAGCGTATTTTGAAAGAAAAAGGATTTGCCCGTGAGACAATTGAACACATCTGTAAAATAATTGCCAATCATCACAGCGCAAGAGATATAGATACCCTCGAATTCCGTGTAATCTGGGACGCGGACTGGCTGGTCAATATCCCCGACGAGTGCGGCAAAATGAGTAAAAATAAGTTAAAGGGATTCATCGAAAAAATATTCAAAACAAATAAAGGCAGAGAGATTGCAAAGGAGGTATATTTATGAATATGTTTTGTTATCAGTGCGAGCAGACAGCAAAAGGAGCCGGATGCACGGCTTTCGGCAACTGCGGCAAAGACCCGCAGACCGCCGCTCTTCAGGACCTTTTGGTTTATGCAGTCAAGGACATTTCCCGCTATGCTCATCGTGCGAGACAATTAGGCAGCGTCGATGAGGCCGTAAATGTTTTTACCGTCAAGGCGATGTTCAGCACCCTGACCAACGTGGATTTTGACCCTGCCCGTTTCCAGGGTTTTCTCAAAGAAGCCGCTTCGATAAAACAAAAAGCAAAATCACTTTATGAAAATGCCTGTAAACAAAAGGGCGAACAGCCGGAGAGTTTACCCTGCGACGTCCAGTGGTGGACAGGCCTTGACGATTTAAACGGGCTAATCGAAAAAAGTCAGCTCGTCGGTGTTCAGGATAAAATCAACGAGCTGGGCCCCGATGTCGCCGGTCTTCAGGAGCTGATTGTTTACGGGATTAAGGGTGCATCTGCTTATGCTGACCATGCACAGATTTTAGGCAAAAACGATGATGTGGTTTACGCTTTTATCCATAAAACATTCGACCGTCTTACGCAAAGGCCGACCGACGTCGGTGAGCTGTTTCAACTGGCCCTTTCTACCGGCGAAATGAACCTCAAGGCAATGGAGCTGCTCGACGCCGCCAACACAGGCGCCTACGGCCATCCTGAACCGACGCAGGTGCGCATAACCATAGTCAAAGGTAAATGTATCGTCGTTTCAGGCCATGACCTGAAGGACCTTGAAGAGCTGCTCAAGCAGACACAGGATAAAGGCATCAACGTATATACTCACGGCGAAATGCTGCCCTGCAACGCGTATCCCGCCCTGAAAAAATACAAGCACCTCGTGGGTAACTACGGCGGCGCCTGGCAGGACCAGCGAAACGAATTCGATGTCTTCCCCGGTGCTATTCTTATGACCACAAACTGCCTGCAAAAACCGAAAGACAGCTACAAAGCCAGAATCTTTACGTCCGGTCTCGTCGGCTGGCCGGGGGTTGCCCATATCTCGAACCGGGATTTCTCTTCAGTAATTAAAGCCGCTCTCGATTCACCCGGCTTTGCCGAAGACGCTCCTGAAAAATTCATAACAGTCGGCTTTGCACATAACGCTGCCATCGCCGCGGCCGGAAAAATCGTCGAGCTTGTAAAACAGGGCAAAATTAAACACTTCTTCCTCATAGGCGGCTGCGACGGCGCAAAACCCGGCAGAAACTATTACACCGACCTTGCTCAAAAAGTCCCCGATGACTGCCTTATCCTCACGCTGGCCTGCGGCAAATATCGCTTCAACAAGCTCGAATTCGGCTCAATTGACGGCATTCCGCGTCTGCTCGACTGCGGCCAGTGCAACGATGCTTATTCCGCGATTCAAATTGCCGTTGCGCTGGCAAAGGCCTTCGGTTGCGGTGTTAATGAGCTGCCGTTGTCGTTTGTCTTGTCCTGGTATGAGCAAAAGGCCGTGGCAATCCTGCTTACGCTGTTTCATCTCGGTATAAAAAATATGAAACTCGGCCCCACGCTGCCTGCCTTTGTCAGCAAAAACGCCCTCGACGTGTTGGTGGATAAGTTCAACATTGCCCCCGTCGGCGACGTAGATAAAGATATGAAGGAGATGTTGGCCGGGACAAAAGTGTAAGATTTTAATTATGGCTGAGTTCATGAAATCAATTGCGACTGGTTTTTGGCAAACCGCCCTTGAAATGGCGCCATACCTGCTGTTTGGCTTTTTCGTGGCGGGCCTGTTATCGGTATTGCTCCCTAAAAAGCGCGTCGAGCGCCATCTCGGCAGTAAGGGCCTGTGGACTGTCGTCAAAGCGTCCCTTTTTGGCGTCCCTCTGCCGCTTTGCTCCTGCAGCGTAATTCCGGTTACGACATCGCTTTACAAACACGGCGCCAGCAGGGCGTCCGCCGTGTCTTTTTTACTCTCGACGCCCCAGACCGGTGTAGATAGCATTCTGGTAACATATTCTCTCCTCGGGCCGCTCTTTGCTGTTTTCAGACCTGTTGCTGCTTTCATAACAGGAGTTATAGGCGGTACCTTTGTGAATATGTTTGACCGTCGTCCTCGGATGTCACAAAGTGGTCAGCAAATCTGCGAGGATGAATGCTGTCATTCTGCCCCGGGCAGTAACAGAATAATGAGGGCTTTGCGATATGGTTTTGTTTCACTGCCGCGGGATATTGCCAAACCGCTCGTCGTGGGGCTGATTATTGCCGCTTTTATTACCGCTTTGGTTCCCGACGACTTTTTCGCCGAGTCGCTGCCGCCCGGATTGCCCGCTATGCTTATAATGATGGTTTTGGGGATACCGATTTACGTTTGTGCGACCGCTTCTGTTCCTATTGCGGCTGCGATGATGATGAAAGGTCTTAGCCCCGGTGCTGCCTTTGTATTTCTTGTTACAGGCGCTGCAACCAATGCCGCCGCACTTGTCACAATATGGAAGATACTCGGTAAGAAAACGGCGGTCATTTATCTCCTTACCGTTATTGTCTGTGCACTCACCGGCGGCCTGCTCCTTGACCGCCTGGCAGGTGGGCAAATGCCCCTCGCTGTGATGCATCACGGCTGGATGATGCCGAAAATGGTCGGATATATTTCCGTAATCATACTTTTCATTGTCCTGGGATTTGCTATAATACGTCGAAGTCGAGCAGACGAAAAAGAGATAACGTAATTTTTATGACGGAGGTATATGCGATGGCAAAAGTAACTATGCCGCACAAGGGGCACGATAAGCACCTGTGCTATTTGAACAATATGGGCTTTCAAATAAGTAACCCCAAAGAGTACAAGGACCTTGTGAAAAATGCAAAATTTCTTTGCAAGATATGCGGCCGGGTTGCTGTCAGCGATAAGAATCTTTGCAAGCCCGTTGCCCTTTAATACGCACGGATACGCCTTCCTGACGGCCTTTTTATCTTGACGTCTTGTCTGACACTCAGATGTGCCGCAGGCGGAGAAGTCAGGAAAGCCCGGGTACTCGCACGTCCCATAACTCAAAAGGCCTTTCTACGCGGCTGTTTAAACGGGTGGTGACATATTTTGACACTGAATTTGCCGAAATCCCTTATATAAATACACCATATCCTGCTGCCAAAATGAGGAATTTCCCTTGTAAATCTTTAAGTCCTTATGACGATGGTACTTATAGAAGGTTTTGCCTGTGTATAGCGGCAGGCGGGACTTTGTTGCGATGCTTTAATAATTTGGAGGCATTGATTATGAATAATTTACAGCCGGTTCTCCTCGTGGAAGATGACCACGTCGATGCTATGACGGTGGCAAGAGCGATGAGAGAGCTTGGCGTCAGTAATCCTCTTGTTCACGTCTTCAACGGCGAAGAAGCCCTCGACTACCTGCGAAATGACAAAAATGATATACCCTGCGTAATTCTCCTTGACCTTAATATGCCCAGGATGAACGGCAACGAATTCTTAAGAATCGTCAAGGCAGACCTGCGGTTAAGATCCATCCCTGTGGTTGTTCTCACCACCTCCCGGGCCGACCAGGACAAATTCGAATGCTTCGACAACAGCGTCGCTGGCTATATTGTTAAGCCCACCGACTACGCTGCTTTCGTGCGGGCAATGAAAATCCTCGACCTTTACTGGACGCTCAACCAGCTGCCTAAAAACACCGCCGAACCGGAAAATGTTACAGCCGAACAGCCCGTGTGCCGCGGCTCGCAGTAAATGTAATGATCTGTACCGGCTGAGCTAAGGATTAAGGTCCAAAAGCCAGGTATCGGTAAAAACAGAGAGGTCTTCATAATCCGTTATACCGTCGCCGTAAGGCAGCGGTGCAATATCAACCGATGGGTCTTCCTCAAGCCAGTATTGGGCTAATTTGCCGAAATCCTTGAAAGTTACGGTTCCATCGCCGTTTAAGTCGCCGGACACAGTCACTAAATACCACATCGTTTCGTATGCGGGCGATATCTCGATAATGGTCTGACCGTTTTCTGTTTGTGTTGGTACGGTGTCTCTTATCGTCCCGTCAGGCCAAAGGGAATAGCATTGCAGTCCCTTAAATGGGAATTTTATCCTCGCCTCGACCGGCTCGATTAAAACCGGCGCATATCCCCAATTCGTATCTACGGTCGTCCGGTCCGGAGAAAATATCATCCCGGTGTTTTCACTCCGCCCGCAAGCCGTTATGAGAAACTTATCTTTTAATGGGAGAGCAAGCTTCGTGTATTTCGGCTCGAGAGTTGTTATGGTTATAGCCGCGTAATTCGGCTCGTTGATTTCTACTATGCCGTCGCTTGCCGTCGCAAAATTCTCCTTGTGCCCGACGTAAACCCTCGCCGAATCACCAATCGCCGTATAAATCCCCTGGCCGTTGCTGTCAATCTGCCAGTCTAGGAGTGTATGTTCCGAATAGTCCGGCGAATCGATAACGTTTGTATCGAAAAGTGTATTGACGATTCGATTATTCAGCAAATCCTCGCGGGTAATGCTCGAATTGCGAGTGAGAATGCCGAACATATCGCTTGTGTAGTACATATACAGCGTCGCCAGGTCAGGCAGGGGATCACAGGGGTCCGTTAAGCCGATATAAGAGTACGTGTTGCCGACCGGCCCGATTCCGCCATAGCGAAAGATGCTTGCTCCCGCCCGGACAAATCCCCACTTGGCGGGATTATGGAGGATATCGAAGAATCCGCTGAAGTGATTATCGTTCCAGGCATTGGAACTGCTCGTATAATCGAACAGCCATATTCCGTCCCAGTCCTGGGCTGCCGCAAAAGAGGCAAGCATCGGAACACATTCCGCCTGGCTGTCCAATGGTGCAGAGTGGTTATATTCGCTGACTGCAAATGGTTTGCCCGCGTAACTGCCGCTTTTGCCTAATCGGCAGCCCGCTAATCCGAACAAAGTCGCCTCATTGATATAGTCAACCATTGGCTTTTGCTGGATATACCAGTTAGTCGGGTCCCACGGCGTCCCCGGAAATACAGGATGTTGCCAGTAAGAGTGTGCGTCGATGTAATCCATATCGCTCTGCGCATATAGCCCTAATGGCCCGAATACTATCGTGCCCGTTACAAGCGCATCGCATCCTAAATCGTTCTTTATGTAATTGCGCATATCGTCGAAATACGCCTTTTCCGTCTCAGTCAGAAATCGCAATTGGTCGATTTTCCGCTCCTCGACCGCCGTATCTACGAATGTCCGCACTGTGCCCGTCTCGATAAACTCGTCTTCCATAAGCCCCGTCTGCCCGCCGCTGTAAAGTTGCACGTTCGTCAGGTAAACAGGCGTCGTATTGGCCCCGAAACTGAAAGTGACCCGCCCCATGTCATCGGTCGAGTTGGCGATGAAGCCGAAAGAAAACGATTGCCAGTCCGTTGTTAAATCTACCTTTCCGGAAAGGCCCAGGCCGCTCCACGGGTCGTGGTCTTGCATCACATTGTACGATATCGAACGAGGGCTTTCCGCTGCCGCGTCGAAACTCAGCGTATAATACTGTCCTTCAGTCAAATGGAGATGGCTTTGCTTGAGTTGCAGGTGCCATTCGGTGTCGTCAATAATGGTTGGAGCCAGTTTCGCCCCCGTCTTAGATTGATATTGCGCAAGCGTAAAATCGGCAGTGCACCCATTATGCTCTTCGAGAATCCATATATCGTTGGGCTCGACATTGGGGTCGTTAAAATGCGCTTCGAAACTCGTAATAACGTTATCTCCCGGCGGCTCGACGTTCTCGTTCCATACCTCCCGTAATGTGTTTGTATCGCCGTATTCCTCGCCTAACCAGTCGTTATACTGTTGTTTCAGGATGTCTGCGTAATACGTAGGCAGCGCCCGCAGCTTCTCCGGCCCGTTCCACATAAAAAAGCTGTCCTCGTTGGTTATCTCCACAAATGCTATCGCCGGGTCGTCGGCAACCCGCATCCCGCGGTAAGGATTCACGTGGTTTAAAATCTGCTCCGCGTAGTCCTTTTGGGCGTTTATTAACGCAGGTGTGAAAATCCCCACGATTTTATCGTAGTCCGTGTTTGGTGTGGGCAGGCCCAGATACTGGCTGTGCGCCCGGCCGACATGCAGGTTCAAATTAGTATAAATACCCCTTTTGGCTAATTCATTGACGTAATAATCAAACCGGTCGAGTGCCTCCGGATATATCGTTGCTCCGTCCGTTGGATTCCATATACCGCTGGGATAATTTGATGTGTCCATATGATGGCAGCGAACCGAATTTATACCTGCTGCCGCAAGACGCTCTGCGGCTTTGTTCGCGTCTAAATGACTTGGAAAATTCCCGGCAAAAGTTAGATTGACACCCCATATTTTTACTCTTTCACCGTTTTGTGTGAAATGGTCGTCTGTTGTCTGGATTCTGTCTTGAGCATCTTTTCCGATAGGTTGGTATTCTACGGCTATCAGTGAGTCAGGATTCTGCTGGGAGGGAATTACAAATGGCGCCATTCCGGGCGGGCTTTCCTTTGGTTCTCCTGTGACCCTCATATTATCCAGATAAGCCGTATACGTCGTCGCCAGGCCGTCATTCGAATAACTGCTTGCGAAAAGGTAAAAAGTCATCGATGACGGGGTTGCTGTCGGCTTAATCGAATTATAATCAATTGTCATCGTGATGGTGCGGTCTGTTTTGCCGGTGCCTCCCCACGACGGCAGAACATTGTCCCATTGCTGCCATTCTGTCTGACTGCTCCAGAGGGCAAAACCAAAATTTATTCCGGAGTTGCCGGGAAGGTCTGAAGCCAGTGTAGTGATATCGACGCTGAATTTCGTATTGGCCATGAAGCTGCCGGGATTGACAGGGAATGACCCTATGAATCCCCAGCCGATGGGCCCCGTAACACCAAGGCTGTACAATCCCTCTGTAACACCGATGGTTTGACCGCCAACAAGTGTTGGTCCGGAGCTGCTGATGGGATTCGTTGTCCCATCTTCGAAGCTGCTGATAATTACGTTACTATCGTACAAAACTCCATAGCAGGTCGAACAAATAGAAATAATGATAGAAAACAGTATCGAAAAGCGACGTGTTTTCATTGAGCATCACCTCTTGGTGTGGTAATAGTGTCTCCGCCGTATATCACAAATTATTATAGAGAATTGGCCCCTGTTTGTCAATCACCACTTCGAGAAATAACTCTCTCGAACATTGTGCGAATTTCGGGGCGAGGCGAATCGACTTTTTCTTGCATTTTTACCTGTCGGGCAAGAGCGGAAAAATTGAAAAAACAATCGGCTGGTAGAGGCGGAGGATTAGCAAAAAGATGTGTGGTTGTTCTTCGCTTAGCTGCGAAGGGCGGGAGTGGTTTGGGGAGTAATGGGCAGATAGACGGTAAAGGTGCTGCCTTTGTCGATTTCACTTTCGACTTCGATACGGCCGTCGTGCCTGATGACGATTTCTTTGACGATGGCCAGACCCAGTCCCGTTCCCTGTATTTCTTTTCCTGGTCGGTGGACACGGTAGAACCGGCCGAAAATTTTAGGCAGGTCTTCGCGGGGTATTCCCATGCCGTTATCGGAAACCTTGATAATCAGTCCCGATGCATCAGGACTTAACTGGGCCGAGACCTTTATGCAGCCGTTTTTAGGTGTGAATTTGATGGCGTTATTGACCAGGTTCGTGACCATTGACTGAATCTTGTTTTCATCGCCTATAAGCTCGGGCAGACGGTCAGAGATGTCGGTCTGGAGTTTGACGTTCTTTTTACCCGCGAGGTGTTCGAGGTCGGCGACCGCCTGGCTGACCAGCGAGACCATATTTACGGGCTTGCGGACGATTTCGATTGTCCCCGACTCAATCCGCGAGATTTCGAGAATGCCGTTGATGAGATTAGTGAGCCGGTCGGATTCTTCATTGATGATTCCAAGGAACTCTCGCTTGGTTTCGTCACTCATATTGTTGTCATTCAGCATCGTTTCAGTGTATGCCTTTATCGAGGTCAGGGGTGTGCGAAGCTCGTGTGAAACCGAGGAAATGAAGTCCGATTTCATCCGGTCGATTTCTCTCTGTTGCGAGATGTTATGCAAAACCATCACTATGCCGGTCATAGTGCCGTCGTTTCTGCGGATAGGGGCGGCGGTGGCCAAAACGGAACATTCGCGTCCGAGGCGGTTGACCAGCACGTCGTGGCCTGTTCCGGATTCGATTCTTCGACTTTCAAGGACCTTGTCGATGGGGCTGTCCTGCGGCTGTTTCGTTTTATCGTTAATAATGTGGATTATTTCATCGACCGATTTGCCCCGTGCCTCCTCGAATCTCCAGTCGGTGAGCTGTTCGGCGGCCTTGTTGAAAAGCATAACGCGGTTCTCTGCGTCCACGGCGATAACGGCATCGACCATACTTGACAGCGTTACGGAGAGCAGCTCTTTTTCTTCGGCGAGCTGTTCGGTGCGTTCTTTGACCAGCTCGACGAGTTTTTCGTGATACCTTTTGAGTTCGTCCTCGGCCTTTTTGTGACGAATCGCATTTTTAACGACCTGGGGCAGGACCTTGAGGTAGTTTCTCGCGGGGTCCTTGATGAGATAATCGGAAGCGCCCGATTTCATCGCCTTGACGGCAAGCTCCTCGCTGCCTGTTCCTGTTGTGAAGACGGCGGGGGTGTCAACGATTGAGTCGAGTATGTCGAAAGCGGTCCCGTCGCCGAGCAGATAATCGACGAAGACGAGGTCGAACTTTTCGCCCCCTATGATTTGCCTGGCCTGTGCGACGGAGCCGGCGATTATGTAGTCGTAGGGGAGGTTCTCCTCCTTTACCAAACGCTTGAAGGCCATCTGGTCAAGACGGTCGTCCTCGACAATCAGGATTTTGCATCTTGCGTTCCCCATTAGTTACGTAGCGGTGTTCGGCATCTCACTCAGTGACCAGTACAGGTCAACGGTCTTCATTGCATCGACGAATTTTTTGTAGTCGGTGGGCTTTACGATATAGCCGGCCACGGAGAGCTTAAAGCTTTCCACCTTGTCGCGGTCGTCTTTGGAGGTTGTGAGCACAATCACCGGAATTTGTCTCAATACGGTGTCGGCCTTTGCGATTTTAAGGAATTCTATGCCGTTCATCTTGGGCATATTCAAGTCCAGCAAAATGACGCACGGCTTGTTGTTGTCGTCGAGGCGCAAGTAGCTGAGGGCCTCTTCGCCGTTGGTCTGGTGGACCATCTGGTTTGTGACTTTTAGGTCCTTCAGTGCCCGCTTGACGGTCATAGCGTCAACACTGTCATCTTCGACAAGCATTATCGGTTTTGATGTTCTCATTTGTCATCTCCTGTTCGCCACCCGGAAGCTCACTGAGCGTCCAGTAAAGGTTAATGATTCTCATCGCTTCGACGAATTTTATATAGTCGATTGGTTTCACGATATAGCCGGCCACGTTAAGCTGGAAGCTTTGTACCCAGTCCTGGTCGTCTTTGGACGTAGTGAGCACTATAGCGGGTATCTTTTTCAACGCTTCGTCGGCTTTTGCAACCTTGAGAAACTCTATGCCGTTCATCTTGGGCATATTCAAGTCCAGCAAAATGACGCAGGGCTTCTCGTTTTTATCGTTCCTGAGGTAAGCAAGCGCCTCTTCTCCATTGGCTGTTCGGACCAGCGGGTTTGAGACCTTGATTTCCTTCAAGGCACGTTTGACGGTCATCGCGTCGACGGTATCGTCTTCGAGCAGCAGGATAGGTTTAAAATCTCGCATTTTCTGTCTCCCTTCGCTTTTCCACAAGTCCGTTCCAGGACCAGTATCGTATAATAATATCCATGGCCCGCAGGAATTCGTCGTAGTCAACGGCTTTAATGACGTATCCTGCAACACCTAAGTTGAATGTGTCGAATTTGTCCTGTTCATATCTTGAGACGGTCAGGACAACAACGGGAACGTGCTGCAGCATGGGGTCTGCCTTTATAATCTGGAGAAATTCCACGCCGCTTATCTTGGGCATATTGAGGTCGAGAAGTATCAGGGCGGGCGTCTGGTCTTTCTGTTCTTTGAGGTATTCCAGAGCGTCTTCGCCGTCTGATTTGTGCACGACGGGATTTTTAACCCTGAGGTCGGCCAGCGCCTGTTTGACTGTTGACGCGTCCACGAGGTCGTCTTCTACGAGTAATACCGGTTTTAAGGTTGCCATTTTTCTTCTCCTATTTTTTGGGCATCGTGAAATAGAAAGTGCTGCCTTGGCCGAGGGAGGATGTGACCCAGACCCTTCCGCCGTTTAATTCGACAATTTTTTTTACGATAGTCAGCCCGATGCCGGTGCTTTCTGTTTTGTCACGTGAGGTAAGTGTCTGAAATATCTCGAATATTTTTCCAAAGTATTGTTCTTTGATTCCGCAGCCGTTGTCGGAGACGCTGAATTTCCAGAAATCTCCTTCGTCGGAACATTCGATTCTGATAAGGCCCTTGGGCTTGTCCATATACTTAACGGCATTACCTATAAGGTTTGAGAATACCTGCTTGAGCCGAAGCCGGTCGTGTCGAACAGGGGGCAGTTGTTCCTGGATGGAGATTTCAAAATTTTCCGGGATGGCGTTTTCGGCGATAATTTCCGTCAGGAGCTGCTTTACATCTACTTGCTGCTGTTCTTCGACGACCCGACCGATTGCCGAATATCTCAATATGCCGTCGATGAAATCGCTCATTCTCTTTACACGGGTTATGAGCAGCCGGAGCTGACCCTTGCCCTCGTCGTTGAGTTGGTCTCTATGTTTACGAATTAAGCGGTCGGCTATGGAGCCGATTCCACGCAGAGGCGATTTGAGGTCGTGTGCAGTGATGTGGGCGAAGTTTCGGAGCTCCTGATTGGATTTTTTGAGATCCTGGACGGTTTTGTGAAGGTCCTGATTCAGCTTTGCGAGTATCTGCTCAGTTTTTTTACGGTAGGTGATGTCTCTGATGGTGTAGACAAAATAGGAAGAGTTTTGCTCTTCATTGTTTACCGGGTCTGCCGAGACGGCAATCCAGGTGTCTTTTTGAGGGATATACAGTTCCGCCTCTTCGTGTTTATTGGTCTGGTTGGCCATTATAAGCGGACACCGGTCGGGTGGCATATTCGCTCCGTAAAGCAAACTTTGGACCGTTTGGCCCAGAATTTTGCCGGCCGGCTCACCGAAAAATCGCGAGGCCGAATGGTTGGCCTGCATTATTCTGAATTCCCTGTCAACCAGCATAATCGGGTCCCACGTGGCGTTGAAGGTGGCCTCCCATTCCTGCAGCGCAGTAATCAGCGCGTGCTCCATCCTCTCGCGGTCGCCTTGGCGGCGTTCGACGCCGGATAAACTGGATATTACGCTATTGCTTTGCATTGGTGAGCTTGAGCTCCTGTCTGGGTAGCTCGCTTAACCTCCAGTAAAGCATTACCGTGTTAATTACCTCCGTGAATTTTGTGTAATCGACCGGCTTTATCATATAACCGGCGGCGCCGAGCTCGAAGCTGTCGAGGACGTCTCGTCTTTCCTTGGAGGTGGTCAGGACGACAACTGGTATTCGTTTCAGCTCCGAATATATCTTTACGGCCTTGAGAAACTCGATACCGCTCATTTTGGGCATATTCAGGTCGAGCAGGATGACGAAGGGTTTTTCCGTCTCGGGGTCAGTCAGGTATTTCAGTCCCTCTTCGCCGTTTAGACAATGAATCATTGAGTTGGAGATGTGCAGCTCCCGCATCGCTCGTTTTACCGTCATAGCATCGACGCTGTCGTCTTCAATCAGCATTATGGGTTTTAGTATTTGCATATACAGCTTCCTCTTGCTTTTTAGGAAAAGTGAAGAAAAACGTGCTGCCCGAGCCGGGCTGAGATTCTACCCAGATTTTACCGTTGTATAGCTCTACGATTTTCCTGGTAATAGCCAGACCTGTGCCCGGTGTATCTGGCTCATCTTTTCTGGGCAGTGTCTGAAAGATTTTGAAAATCCTCTCGAAATGTTTACTTTCGATGCCGGGCCCGTTGTCGCAGATATAAAATTTCCAGAAGTTGCCCTGCTCGAGGCAGCCGACTTTTATAAATCCTTTGGGCTTATCCATAAAATTGACCGCATTTGACAGAAGATTTAGAAATACGTGTGAGATGTTTTCGTATTCACATCGTACTGTCGGTAAACTGTCCACTGCTATTTCAATATTGTCAGCCGGCCTTATCTGCCTGATTACCTCAGTCACAAGGGTATTCAAATTAACCTGCTCCTCGTGCTGCCTGGCTCGCCCAAGTTTGGAGAACTGCAGCATCCCGTCGATAAGCTGGTCGATTCTGACGACCCTGTTTTTGAGCAGACGAATTTGTTCCCGTCCCTGCTCGTCGAATTTGTCGCCGTAGTCACTTATAATCCAGTCGGCCAGGGTACCGATTCCGCGGACCGGGGTTTTGAGGTCGTGTGCGGCAACGTGTACAAAGTCCTGAAGCTGTCTGTTGGACTGGCTAAGCTCGGCAACGGTTGCCTTGAGGTCTTTGTTGAGTTTTTCAAGCGCCTGCTCGGCCTTTTCCCGCTCTGCCGCCTCGAGCTTGAGTGAAATCATATCTGCTACAGACGCAGCGAAGTCCTGCTCGCTGCTTGACCATTCTCTGGCTGTGCTGGTGTGCTCATAACAGATTATGCCCGCTATTTGCCCGTGCAGCCGGACAGGGACGTCAATCATCGATGTTACACCCTTCGGCAGAAGATACGCATTAGCGAACTCATTGGTTCTCGGGTCGCTAAGCGCGTTATTTGCGGCGATTATTCGGCTGTTTTCAAGCGCGCTAAAGTACCGCGGGTAGTCCTTCGCCTTGAGCGATTCGCCGGTTTCGTGACTATTTTTGGTTCTGATGAACTGGTCTCGGCAGACAATCGCGGTTGAATCCGGTGTGAAGAACCAGATACCCGCTCTCTCGACGTTGAGGACCTCGGCGCTTTGCTCGGCGGTTGTTCGCAGCAATACGTCGAAGTCCTGTTCGGGCATATTTGACAGTTTCAAAAGCGTATTATGGTGCTTCATCGCCTGTTCTGCTCTTTCGGTGAGAATGGTTTCGGCCTTTATTTGACCGGTTATGTCTGCGCTTACTCCCCGGTATCCCGTCAATTCGTTTTGCTCATTTAGTATTGGTACTCCGCTGATGGACAGCCAGACGGTGTGTCCATCCCTGTGGAGGTTGCGACTGATAATTTTCTGAAATATCTGTCGTTTGGCTAAAACCTTAAAGGCCTCTTGTTCAAGCTTCTCGCGGTCTTCAGGATGGAAAAAGTCATAGAAATGCTTCTTGCCGACGATATCATTGACGTTGAATCCCAATATGTTCTTCGCAACCGGACTTGCATAGGTGAACAGGCCGTTCGGGTCCATTTCCCAGACCCATTCTCCGGCGTTTTCCACGACCTCTCTGAATCGCTGCTCACTTTTGTGCAGCGCCTGCTCGGCCTTTCTGTGCTCCGTAACGTCTTTTACGTGCTCGATTACGCCCGTCGTTTTGCCTTCTATATTTTTGAGAGGGAAAGCGGTTAGTTCGAGCCATCCTTTTTGTTTTCCTCCGGAGGCATAATGAACAATCTCAGTATGTGTTGTGCCGTCCCGTAGTGTTCGAGCCGATGGGCACTCCGGACAGATGAAGGTCCTGTTATGGTACGCCTCAAAACATTTTTTACCAACCAGCGGCATCCGGTCGGCATACATTTTCTCCATCCACGAATTAACCTTCACGATATTGAGCTCACCATCGAGAACGCTGATTCCGTCCTGCATAGCATCGAAAATGTTATGAAGGAAGTGCTGGTTGTCCCGCAGCTTTTTCTCGCTTTTTTTGCGTTCTGCGATTTCTTCGTTGAGGTCATCTATCGTTTCCCTGAGCTTATGGGTCATTTTTTGGAAGGACCGGGCCAGATGACCGATTTCGTCTTTTGCCGTGGTAGTCAGATTTGTATTGAGATTGCCCGCGGTAATCTGGACGGTTGCATCCTGTAGGCGGGCAATCGGAATAACGACTGAGCGGTAAGTAACGGAGCTTGCCAAAAGTGCCAGGGCCATAATAATTATGCCTGCCATAAGCATTGTGTGTCTTAAATCGGCGATGGGCGCGAAAATCTCCCCAGCATCCGTTTGGGCCATTAGAATCCAGCCCGGACTGCTCTTTAAATGTGCGTGGGCAAAGAGGAGCTGCTTTCGCCCTGTTTCCTGGTGCACGCTATATAACTTGTGTTTCGGCTCGCCTAAGTGTCCGAACTGACGGGTAATTTTATTGCCGACGTCCTGGAAAATTTTGTAGGGTTTCGTCGAATAGATGATTCTGTCTTTTTGGTCGATAAGTGTAAGCTGTAAGCTTTTGTACTCAGCAACGGCCTTTGCTTCTTCGATATTATTGATTATTTCCTTGATGTTCAGGATGGCTTTTATGACCCCGGCAAAGTTGCCGTTTGCGTCATTGATTCTTACACCGATATCGATGCAGAAGGTATTTGAGCTTTGGTCAAACTTGACATCGCTAACGAATAATCCTTCTTTTGCGGCAATTTGCCACCATTCTTCGTCGGCCTGGTAGTAATCCGTTGTCTTGTTGGTCTGGGCTATGTTTGCTCCGAAGCTGTTGGTTATGAAAATCTCGGAAAACATGGGGTAGTCGTATTTGTCCTCGTAGAATTTTTTTCGCGAGGTCAGTTCTTCGGCCAGTTTGTTGTTGGTCAGCTTAGACAGAAACGAGGCGGTGCCA
>CAZHVR010000029.1:0-28471 GCA_964536225.1 uncultured Pirellulales bacterium | reverse complement strand
TTAAAAGTTAAAATTATTTTGTTAACAGTTGACACGGCTCTGCTTCATAGGATTAACACTGATTTACACGGTAAAAAAATAAAAAACAACAGTGTCAATCCGTATAAATCCGTGTCAAAAAAAACAGCGTTAATCCGTGTCTTTATCATTGTTCGGGGACTGGGCCGATTAGCGTGGGGAAATCCGCGAAGGAGGACTTGTCGCCCGAGCAGATTAGCTGTGTTAACGCGGTAATTAGGGGTGAGTTTTTGGTGATGAAGCGCTGCGCGATGACTTGCTTTCGCTTTTTCATCGGGATTTTCTGCCCGTCGGAATCCTCGACCGAGACCTCCATATCGACCTTTGTGCTCGCCTGGTCGCAGAACAGGTATCCAGTGATTAAATCAATTGCGATATCGACAAGCTGTCTGCCGTAGAGGTCCATAAATTCTGTGCCCTGCTGCTTTACGAAGGCGATGGCGGTTTTAAGCTGTTCGGTTCCTTCGGAAAGCTTGTCGAGCAGGTCTTTGACCTCAGGGTCGTAATCCTGCCCTGCCAGCTCCGCTAAGTATTTTTCGCACGTGCCACTGCATACGCCGCGGACAGCCGCAACGATTTGCAGTTGACTTGTGCCCTCGTAAATGGTGGTGATTCGGGCATCGCGAGCGTGCCTTTCGACGGCGTAATCGCGCATATAGCCGGAGCCGCCGAGGACCTGGATTGAATCGTAGGCGACGCGGTTGGCCATTTCGGAGCAGAAGTATTTGCTCATCGGGGTCAGCATCGAGGCCAGCCGGTCGAGTTTTCTGGACTGGTTTTTGAGGGATTTCATCTGCTCTTTATCGGTCGGCGGGTCGAATTCGAGCTTTTTCTCAGCGGCGATTGTCTGGTCAACGACGCGGGACGTCTCGTAAAGCAAAGCGCGTCCGGCTTCGAGCGCGATTTTCATATCGATGAGCATATCGCGCACGGCGGGGAGTTTTTCGATTGCTACGCCGAACTGCTTTCTGCTGGCGGCATAATCGCGAGCGACGCGGTAAGCGGCCTCGGCGATACCCATCGACTGGCCCGCGATGCCGATGCGCGCGCCGTTCATCAGCGCCATAACATACGTGACGAGGCCGCGCTGGCGTTCGCCTATCAATTCACAGGGGGTATTGCTGAAGAAGATTTCGCAGGTGGGGCTTCCGTGGATACCGAGCTTGTCTTCGAGCCGGCGGATATGGACGGTCGGGCCCCTGTCGCAGACGAACAAGCTAAGTCCCAGACCGCCGGCGCGGTCCGGCTCGCTACGTGCCAGCACCAGCAGCACTTCGCCGCAGCCGTTGGTGATGAACCGCTTGACGCCGTGCAAAAACCAGTTGCCGTCTTTATCCTGAAACGCGCGGAGCTTTACGGACTGCAAATCCGAGCCGGCGTCTGGTTCAGTCAGGACCATTGCGCCGGTGACTTTTCCCGCGGCGAAATGGGGGAGGTATTTTTGTTTTATTTCCTCGTCGGCGAAGGCGTTGATGGTCTCTGCGATACCCTGCAGGCCGAAGATGTTCATCAGCGAGGCGTCGGCACGGGAGACGATTTCAATGGCTATCGAGTAAATAAGATTCGGGAAATTAAGGCCGCCGAAACGGTGCGGCAGAGTAAAACCCATAACCTCGGCCTTGGCGAGCTTTTCCAGCGATTCTGCTATTCCTTTTGCATAACTGACGGTGCCGTCGGCGTTGAGAGTATTGCCTTGGCGGTCGGTTTGCTCGGCGCGCGGGGCAATGAATTCTGCGCTTAGCGAACCCAGCGAATCGAGAACCATATCGTAATTGTGAAGCGCTTCTGCGGCATCGGCGGGAGCATAATCGAACTGCGTTGCGAATTTGAAGTTCTCTTCCGACAATCCGGCCAGCGCGCCGATATCCATGTGCCTGAATAAAAACTGTATGTCGTCGTTATCGCGATAGAAATTTGCCATTGTTATTTACCTGCGCTTGCGGCCGGCTCCTTGAACTCCTTTTCCTTGACGGCCTTAATAATTTTCGGGACGACCTCGTTGAGGTCGCCAACGATTTTATAATGGGCGATATCGAAAATAGGCGCCTGCGGGTCGTTATTGATTGCGACTATTTTCTGGCTCTGGTGCATACCGGCCTGGTGCTGAATCGCGCCGCTGATGCCGACGGCTATATACAACGAGGGCCTGACGGTTGTACCGGTCTGTCCGACCTGGTGGTCGTGGTTGATGTAGCCGAGGTCAACGGCGGCCCTGGTTCCCGCCGGCGCAGCGCCGAGGCAGTTTGCCAGGTCCCAAATCAGCCGGAAGTTATCCTTGCTGCCCATTCCCGCGCCTCCTGCGATGATAAGACGTGCGGCCTTGAGATTGACCTTTTTGGGCCTCGTGTGCTCCTCGATGATTTCGAGAGGCAAATCCTGTTCGGAAACCTGGACTTTCTCGGAGATGATTTTGCCTTTTCTCCGGGAATCGGGCGTCGGCATCGGCATAACGCCCTCGCGGACGGTCGCCATCTGGGGCCAGCGGTCGAAATTGATGATAGTCGCGATTATATTGCCGCCGAAGGCAGGTCGAATCTGGAACAGCAGGTTGTTGTGCGTGTCGCCGTTTGCGGTTTTATGGTCGCCGATTTGCAAATCGGTGCAGTCGGCTGTAAGCCCCGCCTTTGCCGCGCTTGCGATGCGCGGGGCGAGGTCCCGGCCAGTAACGGTCGCGCCGTAAAGGACGATTTGCGGTTTGTGCTTGTGAATGAGGTCATAAATGACTTTGGCGTAGCTGTTTGCCTGATAATGTTCGAGCATCGGATTTTCTGCCAGATAAACCTTGTCGGCGCCGTAGTGAATCAACCTGTCGGCCAGCGGTTTTACCTTGTCGCCGGGCAACACCGCTGCCAGCGGGACATTGAGGATATCCGCCAGGCGTCTCGCCCGGCTGAGCAGTTCCAGCGGTGTATCTTCGAGCTTACCTCCGTGCTGCTCGGCAAATACCCAAACTTCTCCTTGTCGATTTACGTCTATCATATTCTCGTCTCTTGTTACTCGCGTCCCGTGTTACGTTACGCGATAATTTTATCGTCGATAAGCTCGTGAATCATATCGGTTAGTCCCGCGTCGGTCGGTTCGACCGATTTGGTTTCCTTGGCGGCGAGCACTACGCTCTGGATGCGGTGGACCTTGGTGGGCGAGCCGGTTCGGCCGCACCACGTCAGGTCGGCCTTTAGAAAATCGAGGTTCCATTGTTTCATCAGCAGCCCTTTCTTGCTCAGCTCGGCGGTCTTCAGGGCTACAAGCTCCTTTAATTCATCGTCAGTGGCTGTCGGATTCTGGGCCTTTAGCTGCTGCTCGATTTCGCAGGGGGCAAGGGTGGTTTTGTATTTCATCATTTTTTTCGCCGCGGCGACCCTCGGCTCATTGGCGTCGGCTGTTACGGTGAGCAGAACGGGAAGCTTCGTTTTGATTTTTTGCCAGCCGTTGCCTACGTTACGCTGAACGCTTATCTCGCGGTCAACAAAGCCGATGAGTTTTTCAACATACGTTATTTGGGGCAGCCCCAGTTTTTCAGCTAATTGAGGGCCGACCTGGGCAGTATCGCCGTCGATGGCCTGTCTTCCGCACAGGACAATATCGTATTTGAGCTGCCTGACGGCGCAGCTTAGTATGTAGCTGGTTGCAAGGGTGTCGCTGGCGGCGCAGCGCCTGTCGGTAACAAGAATCACGTCGTCGGCGCCGCGGTAGAGCGCTTCGCGCAGGATTGCGCCAGCGGCGGGCAGTCCCATTGTGATTACGGTTACGAAGCCCCCGAATTTGTCCTTGATTTCGAGCGCCGTTTCGAGGGCGTTGAGGTCTTCCGGATTAAAAATAGCAGGCAGCGCCGAGCGATTGACCGTCCCGTCATCGTTCATCGCCTTGCCCGTTATCCTTTTTGTGTCAGGGACCTGTTTTACTAAAACTACACAATTATAAGCCACCGCCTGCCTCCTTATAATTTCGGGTCTGGGTCGGCATCGAAAGAGGGCAGTTTAACAGGAATCGCGGGCAAGTCAATGGCAAACGGGGCAATTTGGGCAAATACGCCTTAAAAGGCAAGATTAAAAGGTTAAACCGGCAAAAGGAAAAGGCCGAATTTATTGTTGGAGGACGGCGAGAAGAAAAAATTTTATTTTGACAAAAACCCGGCATAAGGATAATACTGATTCAGAACACAGAAAGGTGCACCAGCCGAAGCCAGGGAACAGGCGAAATCGACAAGTAAATGGCAAACGAAACCACTAATTACGACACGATTTTCGGCAAAATGGCCGTGGAGCAGGGCCTCTGCACCAGCGAAGAGCTTAAGCGCTGTTTCGATGAGGCCCGGACCCAGCAAAGCACCAGCCCCGTTTCACTGCAGAACCTCCTGATTAAGAAGGGTTTTATTACCGCGACGCAGGCGGGCCGGCTGAAGACCTCGATAAGAGACGCCAAAAGCGCATCGGCCACTCATCAGATACCCGGCTATCAGGTCCTGGGCAAAATCGGCGCCGGCGCTATGGCGGTGGTTTACAAGGCCAAACAACTCAGCTTGAACCGGACTGTGGCGATTAAGGTTTTGCCGAAGCGCTTTACCGAAAACAGGGAATATGTCGAGCGTTTTTACAAGGAAGGTCAGGCGGCCGGAAAGCTCAATCACCCCAATATCGTCAAGGCCGTGGACGTCGGCGAGGCGGGCGGCTATCACTACTTTGTTATGGAATACGTCGAGGGCAAAACCCTCTACGAGGACCTCTCGGCGGGCAAGGTCTTCGGCGAGAAGGAGGCGATCGATATCGTTATACAGGTGGCCGAGGCCCTTCGGCACGCACATTCGGTCGGCCTGATTCACCGCGATGTCAAGCCCAAAAACATAATGATAAACAAGGAGGGAATCGTAAAGCTGGCCGATATGGGTCTGGCACGCGAGACCACCGATATCGAGGCGGCCAAAACCGAAAAGGGCAGGGCATACGGCACGCCTTATTATATCGCCCCCGAACAGATACGCGGCGAGATGGATATCGACGAAAGAGCGGACATCTACGGGCTGGGTGCGACGTTTTATCACCTGGTTACGGGACGCGTCCCGTATATGGCCGATGACCCGGTCGAGGTGATGAAAAAGCACCTCAAGGAACAGTTAATCCCCCCTGACCATATCAATACGTCACTGTCGGCCGGTGTCTCCGAGGTAATTGAAGTGATGATGGCCAAGAACAAGGCCAACAGGTACAGCAATGTGGACGAACTGCTTGTGGACCTGAAAGCGGTCCGGGAGGAACAAATACCCATACGCGCCCACAAACGAATAGATGTTTCATCGCTGGAACAGCTCGAAGACGGCGAAACAGTCGAAATGGCGGGAGAGACACTGATTGAGCAGGTAAAGACGCGTTACAAAACAATCATACTGTTCCTCGGTGCGCTGTCGGTGGTATTAATCCTGGTAATTATAATGCTGCTGCTTCGATGACGGACCGCTCTCAATGGGCTCAAAATTTCATTTACTGATAATCAAAGGTCATTATTAATTTTTCTATGGTAGCAGATTTTTCATCGGACACGAGATTTTTATCCGACACCAGATTTTCATCTGACGAGCTGTCTGAGGCACTCAGCCGTTATGACATAGGAAAAATCCGCAAGGTCATGCGCCTCGTGGGCGGCTCCAAGCGCGCGCCGAAGATAGTCGTAACGACCAACAGGGGAAGATTTCTTCTGAAGAGGCGAATACAGGGCAAAGACGACGTTTACCGCGTGGCCTTTGCGCACGCCGCCCAGGCACACCTGGCAAAGCACTATTTTCCGATTGCCCCCCTTCTGGCCACACGGGACCAGGCAAGCACTTTATTACAATTACACGGCAACATATACGAGCTGTTCAAATTCGTGGGCGGCTCACGCTATAACGGCTCGACGGAAGAGACCCTCGACGTAGGCAGGCAGCTTGCCAAATTCCATCAGTACCTTGCCGATTTCAAGTTCGAGTGGGAGCCGATGAAAGCCACCTTCCACGGTTCCACAACCGTGCGCGGACATCTCAAGACCGTCGCGTCCGACAGCTCATCCGCCGCCGAAAGAAAACTGCAGGACGTGGGTGAGAAGCTGATGGCCCTTTACAACAGGGCAAGCGTGCGGGTCAACGAGCTTGGTTTCGACACGTGGCGCCAGCAGATCGTCCACGGCGACTGGCACCCGGGAAATATGCTGTTCGACAAGGGCAAAATGGTCGCCGTGCTGGATTTCGATACGGTTAAAATTGCGCCGCCAGTTACCGACCTTGCCAATGCGATGCTTCAGTTTTCAATCGTGGGCTACCATCCCAATCCGGCGGACTGGCCCGATTATCTTGACCAGACCAAGGCCGTGCAGGTTCTAAACGGCTACAGGGAGGTCGTAAAGCTCGACAAGAGCCGGCTCGATTCGCTGCTGGATTTGATGGTCGAGACGATGATAGCCGAGGCGGTCCTGCCCGTCGCCGCTACGGGATTTTTCGGAAATCTCAAGGGGACGGATTTTTTGAAAATGATTCTTCGCAAAGCCCTATGGATAGACGCCAACCGAGGAACACTCGCAGCCGCAATTAAGGCGTAAAGTTTTTGACGGACTGAAGTCCCATTCTACAAGATTATGTGTTTCGCAGAGACAGCAGCTTTTTAACTATATCGACGGCAGCCGAGGGCCGGGCGAGGCGGCGGACATTGGCACGCATTTCATCAAGGCGGGCGGGGTCATCCAGAAGCTTGTCAATCTTATAGGCCAAAACGGGCAGATTATTGCATCTTATGCTCGCGCCTTCTTCGAGCAAATGGTCGGAGTTGCGCTCTTCCTGCCCGCGGATTGGGTGCACTATCACGATAGGCAGATTTTTGGCAAGCGCCTCGGACGTCGTCAGTCCTCCCGGCTTGCCTAAAAGCAAATCGGCTGCGGACATATACTCATCCATCTGCGTCGTGTAGCCGACTGGAATGATTTTTACGGGCGAGTTTGCGTCAAGCTGTCCGGATAACGTCTCAAGCCGGCTCTTCAGCTCTTCGTTTTTTCCGCAAACGGCCACTACCTGAACCTTGTTGCGCATTTTCATTAACGATTGTATCAGCATCTCCATCGGCCCTACGCCGAATCCGCCCGCCGAGGTGAGAATCGTTGTCAATACGGCATCGAGACCGAGTTTTTTGCGCATCTGGTCCTTGTCTTTATGCTCGGCGAAGACCGGGTCGATGGGAATGCCCGATACGGTTATTTTTTCGGGCGGGACACCAAGCTCCTGCAGGTGCAGTTTCGTTTCTTCGATCGCGACGAAATAATGCTCGTAGTGCCGGCAAAGCCACATCGCGTGCAGGTCGAAATCCGTGACGACTATGGCCTGGCGGGTAGAGAGGCCCTTTTTTTGTTTCAGCCAGGAGATAATCTCGGCAGGCAGGAAATGCGTGCATACTGCAAGGTCGGGCTGATACTCTTTTAACAGTTTGATGAAGGGACGGGCGTTGAGCTTGTCGAAGACAAGCCGCCGACGCTCGAACCGCCAGGGGTCATCTAATTGATTATACAGCCAGCCGAGCAAATCCGGCGCCTTATCCACAAGCTCTATATAGGCCTTCGAATACAGCTTCTCGAAAAGCTTGTTGGTATACTGGAGGGTGTCGATATTTCTCAGCTCGCCTGCGGCGTTTAGCCGGATGAAGGCCTTTTCGACTGCCTGTGCCGCCCTGACATGTCCTGCGCCGGCTGAAGCCGAAAGTATGAGAACCCTGTCAAACATCAATACCTCCGTTGATTATTGAAATTCGAGCTTATTTTGGCGCCGCTGACTCCATATTTTGTAGTTTTGGCCCGATTGTCCTGCCGGCGTAACGGTAGGTCTTGACCAGCAGAAAGAAAAACAGCACCGCAACAACGACAAGCAGCACCGCAGTAAACCAGTGATGGGGACGAAACCGCTTCAGTGAAGGAGCGAACGCAACAAGCGCCAATGCAGCTGCTATTACCGTTACCGCGTCCCAGCTTGCCCGCTGCCAATACGCGCCGCCGAGGTGAATCCACATTCCGAACTCGTCGAAGGTCAGTCCCATACCAACGCCGTAAATTACGGCTGCGGCGGTGAATTTTCGCCCCTCGGGGTGCTTCAGCAGCAGCCACGCGCCCACGCCGGCCAGCAGAAAAATACCGTAATTGAGATGATGGACGTGCGTGCCGCCGATGTAAAGGTAAAGGTCGGGTATCATGTTATCCATAATCATAAAGACAACGATTCTGGCCGTGATAAACGTCAGCAGAAAGGCGGTGAGGATTTGCCTGGCCAGGCGGGCAGAAGCCTGTGACGAATTATTATTTATTTGCTCGATGTCCTGCATTTTTACTCTTCCGCATACGAACTTCTGTTGTTGTATTTTAGCGAATTCGGCAGGCAATAACAGGTTATAAAAGAAAAACCCCGGAACAAGGCCGGGGTCCGACAATCGAGGGTTTGAATACTTTGTTATTCCTCCGCCTGTTTGGGCTTTGAGTATTGCGCGATGACCTGCGACTGGATGTGGGGTGGAACAATCTCATAGTGCGAAAGCGACATCGAATAGGAGCCCTGGCCGCTGGTGACGGATTTTAACTGGCTGTTATACTGCGTGACCTCCGACAGGGGGACAAGGGCCTTAATCAGAACCATATTTCCCGGCAGCATTTCCTGGCCGAGGACCCTGCCGCGTTTGGCCGCGAGGTCACCGGCAATATCGCCGATATTTTCCGCGGGTATGACGACCTCCATATTGACTATTGGTTCGAGTAGGACGGGCTTTGCCTTTTCAAGCGCATCAATAAAAGCGCCTTTTCCGGCCGCACGGAAGGCGACCTCTTTGGAATCGACGGGGTGGTGCTTGCCGTCGTAAACCGAGACCTTGATATCCTGCATCGGGAATCCGGCGACGAAGCCGTTGTCCATAACCTCGTTGATACCCTTCAGAACCGCTGGCTCGTACTGACCGGGGATGGAGCCGCCGAAGATATCCCAGCTGAACTGCAGAGGCGGTTCGGAATTTCTCTCGGCCGGCTCGATTCGCAGGTAAACCTCGCCGAACTGGCCTGCGCCGCCGGTCTGCTTTTTGTGGCGGTAATGTCCCTCGGCCTTGGAGGCGATTGTCTCACGGTAAGGGATTTTCGGCTCTTTGGTGTTGACTTTCAGCTTCGAGCGGTTTTCCATTTTCTCCAGCATCACCCGCAGGTGCAGGTCGCCCAGCCCGTTGAGCACAAGCTCTTTGGTCTGCGCGTCCCTGCTTACCTTAAGACAGGGGTCTTCGTCGCAGAGTTTTTCAAGTGCGGCGCTGATTTTCTGCTCGTCGCCCCTTGATGCCGGCTCAAGCGCAAGAGCGAACATCGGCTCAGGGGCAGCGGGCATCTCGAATTTACCCGTCACCCGGCCGTCGCTAATCAGGTCGCCGACTTTCATCTCTTCAATCTTGCCTAAGGTTATGATGTCGCCGGCCGCCGCGGAGTCGATTTCCGCGGTCTCGCCGCCCTGCGATTTGAGGATGTGGCCCGGGCGAAGTCCCTTTTTCTCGTCGTTTCGAATCATATTGGTATCGGATTTGAGTGTGCCGCTGAAAATGCGGATAGTGGAGAACTTCATATTCGAGCGCGGGTCAAACGCGATACGGAACACCATCCCTGCCAGCGGGCCGGCCGGGTCGGGCTTCAAAACGGTTTCCTTGTCGCCGTCTTTGAGCTTTGCCGGCGGCGCCTGCACAGGCGACGGTGCGTATTTTACGATTATGTCGAGCAGCTCGCTTACGCCGATTTCCTTTCTTGCATTGGTAAAGACAATCGGCACGACGGTGCCGGCCAGAAGCGCCCGAGTAAAAACGCCGGCGATTTTCTCAGTCGGTATTTTCTCGCCGCCGAGGTAGCTTTCCATAAGCGCGTCGTCGGCCTCGATGACCGATTCGATAAGCTCGGTGTGCGCTGCGGCAACGTCCATTAAGGGAGAGTCGCCGGAGTTATTCTCGATGCAGTCGATAACGGACGAGCGGTCCGCGGCGGGCAAATTTGCGCACCGGCAGCTTGTCCCGAAACATTCCTGTATGTCTTTTATCAGGCGAGACCACTCCACGGTTTCGGCGTCCATTTTATTGATGACGATGATTTTCGCCCTGCCGGTCTGTGTAGCCGTCTCGAAAACTTTCCGGGTGACGGTCTCGACGCCCGCCGAGGCGCTTATGACGATGACGGCCGTCTCAGCGGCCGGTATCGCCTTGATTGACGGGCCCATGAAGTCCGGGTAGCCGGGCGTATCAATGATATTTATAAGCTTGCCGTCCGACTTTACGTGGACGGGAGATGACTTTATCGAATGTCCGTGCTTTTTCTCCTCGTCGTAATAGTCGCAGATGCTCGTTTTGTCATCGACGCTTCCGAGGCGGTTGGTCGTGCCGGTTTTGTGAAGGATTGCCTCAGCCAGAGAGGTTTTGCCCGCCCCGCCGTGACCCAGAAGAACGATATTTCTTATGTCAGCTATGCTTGCCACTTCCAAATCTCCAAAAATCAATCCGCCTGCCCCGGCCTGTCGAGGCAGGATGAAATA
Source organism: uncultured Pirellulales bacterium (assembly GCA_964536225.1). Taxonomy (GTDB): domain Bacteria; phylum Planctomycetota; class Phycisphaerae; order Sedimentisphaerales; family Anaerobacaceae; genus Fen-1362. The sequence continues at coordinate 17,913 of CAZHVR010000029.1, read as the reverse complement.
GTTACAGTTACCCTGTAAAAAACCGAACGAACCAGTATAAACAATATAATTTATCATACAAGCGCTTGTTTTTATAAATCGCTGATTGCCCGCAATTACGGCTATACGGTCAGTTTATTGGCCCCTAAGGCCGAATTGTCTTAAAAAATTCGGCAGTATTTATTTCTCCCAAAAATATATGCGGCCGTCTTGCATCAGGGCTTGTGAATTGTTAGAATTCAGGATTTGTATAATTTTAAGCAGAGTAAGCTGTTAGGTGGTTAAAGATGATTTTGACGCGAATATTGAAGCCGGTGTGTGTTATCGTGCCCCTGAAAAGTACCGACAAGCGCTCGGTCATAACAGAGCTGGTAAACGTGCTTGACGCCAATGACCAGTTGTCTGATAAAGACGCCGCGCTGCAGGCAGTGCTTGCCCGCGAGCAGACAAAAAGCACCGGCATCGGCTCCGGCGTGGCGATTCCGCACGGCAAGAGCAAAGTAGTCAAGGAACTGGTGATGGCGATTGGAATTGCCCCTAATCCAATCGATTTCGACAGCGTTGACAGCAAGCCCGTAAGCATCATTATCCTTCTTGTCTCGCCTCTGGACCAGACCGGGCCCCATATCCAGGCCCTTGCACAGATAAGCCGGCTGATGCTCGATGAGGATTTCAGAAATAAGCTTCAGAACGCACATTCGGCCCAGGAGGTCTGTGAGCTGCTAAGCACAAAGGAAAACGGGTAAGTTTACTGATAATTGATTATTGACGATTAACAGAGGCACTCATTATCCGTATCGGGTCTTCAATCCGCGGCTATAGCAAAATAATCAACTACTACCGATTATCAATTTCTTCGGCATGTGATTCCCACAGAACAAGCCCAAGCTCGTGAGGATTTGTCATATCCGGGTGTTGCGGCACGACACGCACGGCTACGCCCCTTCGGCCGGAGACGTGGCAGGGCGTCAATCCGCTGAACCAGTGCTCGCCGTCCTGTCCTGCCCAGTCCTGATGCTCCATCTTTATTACAGCCCCATCGACGATGTTGCCCCGGGCGTCGAGCGGGCCGTGGTAAAGCTCCACCGACACATCCTGCGGTTTCAGCCGGCCTAATTTGACCAGCGCGCTGACCTTGAGATTGGACCCGACCTTAAGCTGCGGGCTTCTAACGTCAAGCTCTCCGCCCCCTTCCCCGTTAGCAAGCTCCACCTTCACGTCCCTTATCGCCAGCTCGGACCAGCCCGTCTGGATGTCTTTCTTCCACGCTGTAAATGACTTCGCACTGCGCATATTCTCGGCGGTAAGATAATCCCAGCGCTTCTGGGCCGGCAGATAGCATCGCTTCGCATAATCCATTACCATTCTGCGCGTATTGAATCTCGGTGTAATCCACCTTAATGACTTCCTTACCCTGTGTATCCATGCGCGGGGAAGATTGTCTGCAGAGCGGGTGTAAAACAACGGGACGGCCTCATTTTCCAGCACATTGTAAACGGCCTGCGATTCGACCATATCCTGATAAGCAACGTCATCGTAAACTTCGCCCGCGCCGATGGCCCAGCCGCCGTCGGGCTTGTATCCCTCGCACCACCAGCCGTCAAGCGTGCTCATATTCAGTGCCCCGTTGATTGCCGCCTTCATACCGCTGGTCCCGCTGGCCTCCCACGGCCTGCGCGGATTGTTAAGCCATATATCCACGCCCTGCACTATCATTTTGGCGATGTTGATGTCGTAGTCCTCGAGGAACACAATGCGCCGCCTGACGTTTAACTGCCCTGCGAAATGCACGATTTCCCTGATGATTTCCTTGCCCTGGTTGTCCCTCGGATGGGCCTTGCCCGCAAATATGAACTGGACGGGTCTTTTGCCATTGGTCAGCAGTTTTGCAAGACGCTCGGGGTCTTTGAACAGCAAATTCGCCCTCTTATAGCTGGCAAAACGCCGGGCAAATCCGATGGTCAGGGTCTCGGGGTCAAGCACCTCTTCTGCGTGATGCAGCTCGCTGTGATAAGTGCCCCTCCTTTCCATCTGTGCTTTTAGGCGCCTGCGGGCAAACGCTATCAGCCGTTCCTTGCGCCGCTGGTGGCACCGCCAGAACTCCTCATCGGATATCTGGTCGATATTGTCCCATACCTGCGAATCAGCGTCCTCGTCGGCCCAGTTGGGGCCGAGATAGCGTTCATACAGCTCGTCTATCTCCTGAGAAACCCAGCTTTTCGTATGCACGCCGTTGGTGATGGATGAAATGGGGACCTCGTTAGTGGGCACACGCCTCCACAGGCACGACCACATATCCCGCGATACCTGGCCGTGAAGCTCACTTACGCCGTTTATATAGCTGGCCGCACGCATCGCAAGTATGGGCATCTTGAAACCTTCACCCTCGTCCTCGGGAAGTATCCTGCCCAGCCCGACAAGGCGCTTTTTATCTATCCTCAGCTTTGGCGCATAATCACTGAAATATTTGTCCATAAGCTCGGGACTGAATTCATCCACGCCCGCCCTGACGGGAGTATGCACTGTAAAAACAGTGCCTGCCTTTACGGCTTCAAACGCCTCGTCGAAGCCCACCTTCGATTCGTTCATCATCTGCCGTATTCGTTCCAGCGTCGAAAAAGCGGTGTGCCCCTCGTTAAGATGGCAAATAGTCGGCTTGATACCCAGCGCCGTCAGCGTCCTCATACCCCCTATGCCCAGCATTATCTCCTGGCGAATCCTCATCTCCGTATCGCCGCCGTAAACCGTCGTCGTTATCATCTGGTCGGCGGTGGAATTGGCCGGAATGTTCGTATCAAGAAGGTATAACTTCACCCGCCCGACCGAAGCACGCCAGATTTGAGCGAATACCTCTCTGCCCGGATACTCCACGCTGATGGTTATCGGATGCCCGTCCTCGCCGCGGACCAGCTCCAGCGGCATATTGTAAAGGTCATTCTCGACGTAAACCTCCTGCTGCCAGCCGTCAACATTAAGATACTGACGGAAATAGCCCTTCTGGTACATCAGCCCCACCCCTGTCAGCGGGATACCGAGATCCGACGCGCTTTTGAGGTGGTCGCCCGCGAGGATGCCCAGTCCGCCGGCGTAAATCGGCAGACACTCGTGTATGCCGAACTCGGCGCTGAAGTATGCAAGTGAAACTTCGGACGCTTCCGAACAAACAGAGTCGAACCATTTGGACTCTTCGAGATATGACCTGACTTTATCGGCCGCTTTCTGAACCTCGGACAAAAAACCCTGATTTTCCGCAAGGGTGTCTAACCGTTCCTGGGAAACACTTCCCAGCAGCTTGACCGGATTGTGCCCGCAGCTGCTCCATAAAGCCGGGTCGATTCGCGCGAACAAATCTATCAGCTCGGGGTTCCACGACCAGAACAGATTGCCCGCTATCACCTGAAGGTCATTGAGCACATCAGGCAGGGCCGGCATAACCGTATAATTACGAATCTTCAGCATTTTAACCTCTTCCGCAAAGCAGCACTGCCATACCGGCCGTGCCGCCGGTGTACAAAAATTTACAATGTCACCCTAACCTTAAATCGACAAAACCCTCCCCCTGCTTAATGCCAAATCCCCCGAAAAACCGCCTCTACATAGTTGAAATACCTGGGGTTATCTTATGATTGACACGGGCGGAAAATGAAAAAAGGCCTGTTATCACAGGCCTTAAATAACAGCAGGTTTGACCTCCGCTGATGTGGTCAGAAAGCGAATTGAAGAAAACCCTTCACGTTCACGTGGGCAATCGTTGCTTGTGTCCGAAAGTCCTCTTCGTTCATAGGCGTTTCCGGGCTTCCAAGGCCTGATTTCCCTGAGTTAGGTTTTATCGGTTTTTTCAAATATGGCTTTCTTAACCGGCACCGCAGGGGCGCCTGCCACTATTATTTATACGATTTTTCAAAGAAAAAAGCAAGCAAAAAAACAACATTTATTCGGACCTTAAATCGGCCCGCATCATAGCTGTCGGCATAGCGCCTTTTCGGCTATCCGCACTGTTTTTCTGCATCAAAATTTTTCATTGAAGATAAGTCCTTTGATATACGATATTTGCTTATTGCCGTTAAAAATCTCAGTGTCTATACTATAAATAGAGGAGAATTCGAACCATATCCTGCAATGTCCGGTATTAACCTATGAAAGGAACTGAAATGCTTACACTTGAGAGTTTCCGCAGGATTGTTCCCGATGATGTTCTGGCGGGTATTTACGCAAGGGCAAGGGGACTTTACGGCAGGCACATTGTTCACGTCAACGCCACCTACCAGGGGGGCGGCGTCGCTGAAATCCTCTATTCACTCGTCCTGCTGATGAACGACGTCGGCATCGACACCGGCTGGCGCATCCTTCACGGAAGCCAGGAATTCTTCGAGACAACAAAGGCCTTTCATAACGCCCTGCAGGGCAACAAGCTACATTTTACACAAAATCAAAAAAACCTGTATTTGCAGGTCAACGAACACTTCGCAAAATTCACCCACCTCGACCACGACTGCATCATAGTCCACGACCCTCAGCCGCTGGGACTTGTGAGGTTCTACAGAAAACGCCAGCCCTGGATTTGGCGTTGCCATATCGATTTGACAAGCCCGCACAAGGAGTTATGGGACTGGCTCAAGGGATTCATTATAAAATATGACCAGATGATTGTTTCCAATGAAAAATACGTCAAAAGCGATACGCCCATAGAGCAGAGAATTATGTTTCCGGCGATAAATCCACTGATACCCAAGAACAGGGAAATACTCCCGAAAACCATTCTCAGCTATATAAAAAAAGCCGGCATACCAACCGATAAACCCGTGATTACGCAGGTGTCGCGCCTGGACCCCTGGAAAGACCCCGAAGGCGTTATCGACGTCTTCCAGTTAGTCAGGGAAAAAATCGATTGCCGGCTTGTCCTCTGTTATAACGTGGCCAGCGACGACCCCGAATCACTGGCAATGTACCGAAAGGTCCTCGAAAAGGCATCGAGCTTAAGGAAGAACGGCGACGTCCTGCTCATAGTCGGAAACAATGAATTGCTCGTCAACTCCATACAGCGTTTCTCGTCGGTGGTCATCCAGAAGTCCCTCAGGGAAGGGTTCTGCCTCGCTGTAACCGAGGCCCTTTGGAAGGGAACTCCCGTTGTCGCCTCCGACGTCGGCGGTATTCCACTTCAGGTCAAAGACGGGAAAAACGGATTTCTCCTCGAGCCCACCGACACTAACGGCTTTGCCGACAGGATTGTTCACCTGCTAAAACATCCAAACGAAATGGAGCGATTCGGAAGAAAAGGCAGAGAGCACGTCCGGAGAAACTTCCTGATTACCCGCCTGCTTTCCGATTATCTCGATATGCTCAATTCAATCCTCTGCCGACGCTCAAAACCCGCGCAAAACAGCGCCAACGCAGACCGCTAATTCCGCAAAAATTACTAAATTCCTGCCTAACAGCGGATAAATATCGCCGCACTGAAGCCGAATAGCAATAACAAATATCGTCGCCCCCTTTTACTTGAATCAAGTCGGGAAATTATTAGAATAAACCAGTGACTTCAAATACTGTTTTGGGAAAGGAAAACTTATGAGTGCTAAAAAGTGTTGGATTTTGGCCACGCTGGGAATATTCATTGTTTCGGTTGCTTCCTATATTGTATTAGCTGTCGAGCCGATCAGGAGCATGGATGATCTTGCTTTTTTGGCCAAACAACAAGAACGTGACGTTTTGGTAGGACTTAAGGGAATTCATGTTGGTATTGGAGAAATAGGGTCAGAACTCAAGAAAAATGGTTTGACAAGCGATATAATTCAAGTTGATGCCGAATTGGAACTTCGCAAGTTCGGCATTAAGGTCCTTACAGAAGAAGAATGGATTCGAGAAAAAGGAAAGCCATCTCTTTATGTTCATTTGACTTGTTTCGCTGATTCTTCTAGCAAATTCACTGGAACCGTCTATATTCAATTGAGCGAGCAGGTGATGTTAGCAAGGCGCCCAGAAATTTCGGTTCTTGGTTCTACTTGGTCGAGATTGGTGACTTTTGCAAATGCCGATTCAAATAATATTCGGGAAGTCACCAAACAGGTCATTGATATATTCATTAATGATTACCTTGCAGCCAATCCGAAAGAGCCAGAGGGAAACGAGGACGCAAACAAGACTGATAAAAGGAATTCAAAACCTTCAAAATGAAGAGGAATATTCCATGATAAATCTGGACGACTGGTCATACTGTTTGGACGTAGGGTAGGTGTCATTCACCTGTCTTGCCTGACTTTGCCTTCTGTCAAAGACGGTTTTGATTATAATCTTTTGTTGGTGACGTTCAGGGAAAACCAGCATAAAATCTTTCCTATGGCCAGTATTACAGTGTGCGAAAATGGCCCAAAATATGAGATTTATCCGTCATTGCTGCCGAACTCGTGGCTTGTGATTCCAAGGCATACACGCTATGATAAAAAGTTATTCTTGGCCAAAGAGATAATATAGAGGTCGAATTATGAATGAGATAGGCAAATTGAGTGAGAAAAAGATGATAGAGAAGGTAACTGCCGAGAAATTCTTGACTTTCTACAATTCTCAAATAGGAACTTCCTACAGTATCGTCGAACTTCGTGAGTCCCCTGATGTCCGGTGTATTGATTCAGACGGCAATAAGCTCAATCTTGAAATAACATTGTCTGAAGACCGCAACGGAGACATTCAATCGCTGTTAGGCAGGTCGGACCATCAAAGCATAGATCGCAGTTGGGATGGATTGCGGTCTCATTTGGAACGAGTCAAACAGGGGAAAGAAAGCATATTCGACCGGGTAAGTTGCTTGTCTGGAAATGTCAGTTCGATGATGGTAATGAGAATTCGGGAAAAGCTGAAAATGGTCTATGGTCCCAAAACCGCTCTAGTGGTACGAGACACATCGCCTGTGAACTGGGACTGGAATTTTGTAATAGATGATATCAAAATTCAATTAAATCTGTCACAGAATCCATTCGATAAGGGCATTTGGATTCTCTCGGATTCCAAACTCTTTCGAGTAGACTGTTAATATAAATTTTAAAGCGGATAGATAGAATAGTGCCGATATAGTATATTTTAATTGTGGGTACGTCACGCCGTGCGGAGAGCTGCGCCGAGGGAGGAGGTTAATTCGTTAAGGATGGCCTTCTCGAAATTATCGACCTGCTCGTGGGTCATCGTGCCGTCGGCATCGCGGAATGACAGCGAAAATGTTACGCTTTTCTTGCCTTCGGGAACACCCTTGCCGCGGAATATATCAACAAACTGTGATTCCTCTAATTCAGCGGGTGCCTTTTTCCCAACGGCCGAAGCAATATCCGCCCACGAGACGTCTTCATTCACAACTATCGAAAGGTCTCGCCTTATGGCGGGAAATTTCGGCAACGGTTTGACCTTCATCGGGCCGCCGCGCAGTTTCAGCAATTGCTCGACGTCCAGCTCCGCTCCGCAAATTGTCGTATTCTTAAAATCGAACCTGTCCAGGACCTGCTGCGACGCCACGCCGACAACGCCGATTTGCTCGTTGCCTGCAAGTATTTTCGCGCCCGCCTGCGCCCATTTAATATCGCCGTCCGGCTCGAATTTTATCACCGCCTCGGCAGCGACCGTTTTCAATAACCCCTCGACGGCGCCCCGAATGTCCCTGTAATCACCGTCACAGGCGATTGCCAGGCGCGTCTTTTCGACGGGCAATTGCCCCGCCTTTGCCGACGGGATATACGTATCGGCTATTTCGAAAACCCGGCAGGGAACGTTGCCGACGTTGTGATTGTATTTTATCACGCCGAACAACGAGGGAAGAACGCTCTGGCGAAGCAGGTTCGTCCCTGTCCTCGCAACGTCCTTGACCGACAAATACTGCTTATCGCCGACTTGTGTGAAAAGCTCCGCTTCCCCGCTGTCGATGAAGCTGGTTGTCACCGTCTCGTAAAAGCCGCAGCCCGTCAGGTCGCCCCCTATTGCGTCGATAGTTTTTTGCCGGGTATCAACAGGCGCAACTTCGATTGTTATCTTGTTTTCAGCGGGTATCTTACCATACCCGTAAACGCGGGCGACCTCCTCAATCAGGTCCGCCTCGCGATACACGTCGTTTCGCCACGACGGCACCGGGCAGGTTATCTGTTCTCCTGATTGTTTTGGCTGAAATCCCAACCTCGCCAGAATCTTCGTTACCTCATCGCCGGGCACTTCGATACCCAGGACTTGCTTGAGCCGTCCTAATCGAAGCGTCGCCTGCTTCGGTTTCGGCCTTGCGGGATATGCGTCAACGACGCCTTTGGCCGACTTGCCGCCAGAAACCTGCGTTATCAGCTGGGCCGTTCGCATCGAGGCCCAATCGATATTTTCGATATCCACGAATCTGGCAAACCGAAACGCCGCCTCCGAAGGCAACGACAGGTCGCGCGACGTCGTCCGGACACTCACCGGCGAAAAGAACGCGTCCTCCAGCAGTATCGTCGTCGTAGCGTCGCTGACCTCCGTCTCCAGGCCGCCCATAACGCCAGCTATCGCCACCGCTCTTTTAGCGTCGGCGATAATCAGCATATCCTCGGTCAACTGGCATTTCGAGCCGTCTATACTGACGATTTGCTCGCCCTTGACGGCCTTTCTGACGATTATTTTACCCTCCGCAATTTTCGCATAGTCGAAGGCGTGCGGCGGCTGGCCCGTCTCAATCATCGCGTAGTTCGTCGCATCGACAACGTTATTGACGCTGCGCATCCCGATTGCCTCAAGCCGTCTCGTCATCCAGTCAGGCGTCGGCCCGACTTTGATACCCTCAATAACACGGGCTGTATAACGCGGACACAACGCCGGCTCGTTAATCTCGACGCTGGCAAGCTCTGCCGCCGGTCTTTGCGATTCCTTCAATTCGACCTTCGGCATCTTAAGCTCTTTGCCCGTCGCCGCGGCAAGCTCACGGGCGATGCCGATAAGACCCAGACAGTCCCCCCGGTTACTTGTGACCTCAACGTCGATTACAGCGTCATCGTTGAGTTGTTCGATTCCCTCGTAAGGCAGGCCGAGGTCGCTTAGAATCTCCGCGACCTCCTGTGCCCCGGCGTACCGGGGCTCGATATCCACATAATCACGCAGCCAGCTAAGTAATACCTTCATAAGCCGATAAGGTAACTTGCGGCCGGATTACTGTCAATAATCAATCAATGTTCACCGGCTTGCGAATCCCGTAATTTGTCGTGATGAGCATATCTGCCTGCGGAAGCTGCCGTCGCGGAATGACCACCGTCGGGTTGTCCAGCTCGAATTCCACCACGTCGAACTCAGAGTCGGGATTTAACCTCTGGGCCTTTATAACGTCGCCAATCCGGCTTATCGGCATACCGTTTACCAACGATACAACACGCTGCGCAAGGTCGTTATAGCCGATATTTATAGGTGCAGGCAGGCAATAGCTCAGTATGACAATGTCCCTTCGCTGGACAGTCGGCTTGAACGACATATATCTGTAATAATAGAACAAGTGCGGTGTGACCCTGCCCGCCCAGTCCTGCCCGAAGTTGGCCAGGTAGGGCCTTGTCAGCTTCTGGAACACAAAACCGCCCGTCACGACGTATTCGGGCTGCCGGCCGTACTCGTAGTAAGGCACGAGCATCTCGCGGACGTCGAAATTCTTCGCCGGCACCTTAATCTGCTGACGAGCGCCGTCCCGCCAGATATCGAAGGCGATTTCGTCACCTATTTTATGAGAGACAATCAGGTGATAAAAAGACAGCTTGTCGTAAGTGCGGTCCTGGTACTTGCCGTAAGCGTCAATCACCTTTCCATCAATTGCCAGAATCACGTCGTTGGATTTCAGCAACTCAGTGCCTGTGCCTATGTTATACACGTCCGTAACAAGGACGCCGTCTTCGAGCGCCGGGGGCATTTTGAGATACGCACGCATAGCCGGGTCGAGCAGCTCATCGACGGCAAAACCAACGGCAGGCACCCCTGCATAATTCGGCTCTTTGGCATTCGAGAGGAAATTGTTAATGACAACCGCGGGAATAAGCCCCGCTTCGGTTGTGTCGTCATTCCAGCAGGCAATACCGACCGGCGTCGAGCCGTCGCAGTAAACCTGCCCGATGCTGGTTCCCTGTGACGTATTCGAAACGACGTAGTTCAAAAAGCTTGCATAAGATGTCAGGGAACGACGCACCTCCGCACGGTCGAGATACCCCTGCCCCGTCGTCAGGTTGCCGCCTGAGTTTAGCCAGTAAAAGTTCAGCTTGTTGCCCCGTTGAAACTTATCGGCGAATTTGAGGGGCTTAAGCGGCTTCTTAAGGGCATTCGGCTCAAGCTCTACAAGCGCAAGGTCTATCTCGTAATCGATGACCTTGATTGTCGCGGGAATATATTCGTTCTGGCCCAGCCGGCGCGCCTTGACTAACGACGCGTCCGTCAGGTTCCACGCAGGCGTTATCACCTCATTACCACCCACCGCGCAGCCCACCCCGCCTTTTTGCATAACGTCTGTATTGCGCCACGGCCGCAACTGGTCATACCCGTAAGAAGAAACCTCAAGATACACTAACGACTCCTTCATCGCCTCGCGGGTCCGGTCTTCGCTTGCCCGTGCCGTCGCGGGGATTACGATTAATGCAGCCACAGACAAACAGTGAGCGACAAGTAACAAAAAGCGAGTATCTAGAATCAGGTATCGAGTATCGAGTTTAATTTTCATTGCTGCACCCCCTTTTCGGCCTGCTCAGGGCCGGCCAGCCGCACCTGCTGCGGAATATCGTATTTCCTGAGAATAATCGGCTGCCTCGTTTCCGCCGCTTTGGCGTTGAGTATCAGGGGCCTGTCCACCCCCATAAACTTAACAGCGTAGAAGCCATCGGCCGACCCGGGCGGTTTCTCGAAGACCTTCCAGACGTCGTCCATCGCCCAAACGGGGGTCCCGTTTATGCTCTCAATCACCTGGCTTTTGAACGAGCCGTCGTAGGCGTTTATCTCGTCGGGCATTATCTCCGAAAGCACAACGTATTCCTTACGCTGCCTGTCCGTATTGAGCTGCATCGAATTGCGGAACAGATACCTCAAAAAAAACGGCATATTCGTAACCCAGTCCTGCCCGAACGTTTCGAGGTAATTGCGCGAAGCAGGCACGAACACAAGCCCCGCGAAGCACACGTATCTCGGCGCCGTGTCGTATTCTCTCGAGAATTCAAATACAGGCCTGTTCAGCGCGACCGTTGCAGTCACATTTTTAAGCTCACCGTCACGGTAAAAGGCAATCTCAGCAGTTTGGCCGATTTGCTTTGTCTCCACCACCTCCGACATATCGAGGTGCAGCCCGTATATCTTCACCCTGCCGTCGTTGTCGATTTTGTAATCGTCAATCTGCACTAAGACGTCGCCCTGCTGCAAAATATTTTCGACCGAGCTGTGCATCAGGGTCTCGATGACAACTATGCCCTCTTCATCCTGCGGCACCTTGAGATAATCCCTATAGCTGGGGTTATGCAGGCCGGGAAACAGCATCACGCCCAATGACCCGAACCCGTTGTATGTGCCGTCCTCGATATCCTTTAGAAAATGTTTTATTACGGTTGTCGGAATCATATAGCCGATGTTGTCGGCCTGCCTGAGTCCCTGAAACGCCACCCCCACGACCCTACCCTTTTGTATCACCGGCCCGCCGGAATTGCCCGGATTGATTGCCGCGTCCGTTTGTATAACCAGGTGCGAATCGGCCCCAGTGTGGGCGTAAATATCCATCTGTATCCGCGAAACAACTCCCTCCGTAACCGAGATACGCCTGCCGCCGACCGGAAAACCGTAAGTCGAGACCGTCGTGTTTACACCCGGCAGCCCCGCCAGCTCCAGCGGGACAGTATCGTCAAAGAAGCTCAAATCATCCGGCATAATCACCGCCAAATCGCAGTCGTGACCGATAAACGCGACCCTGGCTATATAACGCTTTGCCACGCCCTCTTTTTGCAGTTCGATATACTTATTGTTGCTGACGTTGTGGGCGTTGGTCAGTATCCTCCTGCCGCCGGCCTCACCATTGGGGTCGCCGCCTATGATGAAACCCGACCCCACGCCCTGGCTCATATTCTTCTCTTTCCAGGGCGTCGTATAGTCGAATTCCTGCCCCACGCTGCGAATCATCACGACCGACTTGTCCATCCCCGCAAACCCGCCGCTCGACGAGGGTTCGCCTTCGCCGGCCGCACCCGCTCTGCAAATACCTATACCGGCTGACAGCAGGCAAAATAAACTGAAGATTCGAAAGACTTTCATGGCTCGGTTCTCCGTTCGCTTGTAATACCCTTTTTTGACAAATCACGCGTAATACTACCGCGCAGACCATTCAAAAACAACCGTCTTTCGCTGTGTGGGAAATAAGGGAATTGCGGCCAAAAAATAAGGGCCCGCCAAAGGAGGAAAAAGGCAGGCCCTGTTCCGAAAAATTACTTTGCAACCTTAAATTCGTATTGATGGACTATGTTTTGGGTCAGGTCTTTGCCCTGGCATTTCAGTATGAAGCCGTCGCCGGTCTTTTCATAGAGAAAGTCCCTGCCGCTGAACATATCCTTCGGCAGTCCCGCCGGCAGCTCATCCGGCAGCTCACCCGTCTTGGCCCTGATTAAATAAATATCAATCCCCGCCAAGACCGCGTTATGGTATGTCTTGTATCTTGCTTCTATCGTGCTTATCCGATAAATCGAAGAATACAGAAACTCTGCCATAATTGCCTCAGGTTTCTTTTTGGCGACGTTTTCCAATTCCCGACTTAAATCCTCGGACTTCTGATATGCTTCCGGGTAGGGTAATTCAAGAATACTCTGCATCCTGGTCATAACACTCCGATAATACTCCCTGGACCTGGCGAAGAATTCATCGTCCTCACGGAGAATCTTATCCAGCTTGTCTTTGGGCATAATACCGATATCTGCCTTGATCATAGCATCTACTTCCTCCCTGTTCATATGCTCCAGGCAGAGTTCCGCGTCATTTGCTATCGCCGTTTTCAGCGAAGAACGTTTGTTGGATACGTCTACAAGACGCCACCTTAAGTGTTCAAGTGTGTCAGAATCATTCGAAATATTAGGCAGGATTTCCATAATACTCTTGTTTGCCAAATACCCAATCGCATTATCTACTAAACCCTGAACTATTGTCTCATCGCCGACATGCACGCCCATTTTGTGAATCGTAAGGCATCTCTCCAGTGCCTCTCCGTAGTCACCTTTTTCGGAAAATATTTTCGCATCGGCGGCAAGGATGTATGCCATTTGCCTGCACTTGGTAAGGTGCAGAAGCTCCAATGCGAAACCCTCTGAGAAGTCCAGACCCCAGTCGCAGTTTTTAATCTCCGCGGCGGTGATTATCTCGTCAATGACTTTACGGTTCCTTTCTATATACTGCCGGATTTGCTCGTTCAACCCGATTTTACCGTCCTTCAGGTCTCTGAGCATTTCCTTGACAGTATCGTTCGGCTCCTCGAGAAGCATAAAGGATTTATAGTAGAGCACCGCTGCGTTGTCCGGCGGATAGGCAAACGCCCGTCCCGCCGAAACTAATAACACCGTGACAATCAAAATGGTTTTAATGAGTGTTTTCATAAATTTTCCCTTTCCGGCTCTTTGCCGTTGTTATCATTAAGCAATTCATTGACCGATACTTTGGTATTCTTTTGTCCAAGCAGCTTAAATGCCTTTTCACATTGCTCATCAACCGCGTCCAGCCCGCCGCGTTTATAAGCAAGCGTAAGCGACAAACGCGATAACATTACCGCAGGTGACTGCTCCGGTTCAGCAGCAATCACCTGCTCGACGTGTTTTTCAGGCCGGCGTGATACAAAAAATATCACAATCGCTGCAACCGCAACAACCGCCGCTATTTTCAGAAGCGGACGTGCCCAAAAAAATCGCCGGACCTCCGGGTGTTTCTCGGCCCTCGATACAAGGGTCTGATATGAATCCGGGAACTTCTGCTTCCATTGCGCGCTATCGAACTCGATCTTTCCGGAGTCGACTATCTTCTTAAGCTGCTCATCAAGCCATTTTTCATATTGTCCGTTCATATTTTGTCCTCAGTAAACCCATTTCGTTTCAGGTATTCGGCTATTCTTTCTTTCGCTCGTCGCAATCGGCCGTTTATCGCTTCTTCTGAGATGCCTAACACTTTCGAAATCCGCTCATACGTCAGGCCGTCATAAAAGCGAAGATAAATCACCTCTCTTGCTTCAGGGTCAAGATGGGTCAAAGCTATCCTGACCGCTTCAGTATCCTGCGGGTCGTTCGCAGGGGCAGGCAATCTCGAAAGTCCGTCAGTATTGAATACTACCCGTTGCTTACGGCCGATGTCGTTTGCCGCGTTTCTGCAGATTACCCCCAGCCAGCTTGCGAACCGCTCGGCGTGCCGCAATTCAGGCAGTTTCAAAGCCGCCGCTGCAAATGCCTGCTGTGCGGCGTCCTCGGCCAGGTGCCGGTCGCCGAGTATCGAATGGGCTATTGCGACCATAGCGGGATAATATCGCCTGCAAAGCTCGGTGAAGCTGTCGCCGTCGCCTTTCTGCGCCGCTTCCGCCAACTGCTTGTCCGGTCTTCCCGTCATTAACTTGTCTTCTCCAACGCGATGGAACTCGGCCGGCCGCAGCCGTGCTCTCACTTATTTAGACGGCCAATCCCGCCCAAAATGGGCGCAAAAAAATGATTTTCCCCTGCTTTTTTCATTATAATCGCAGGTGTCCTGTAATGAAAATAGATTTGACGCAGCCGTCCGTTTCTCCTATACTCTCCCACTTAAAAGGTCAGCCCGACGACGTTTCCAGGAGAATAATTATGGATAAGAACAAAATCATCGCCGAAGGTATAACATTCGATGACGTCCTGCTGATTCCCGCCCGCAGCGACCTCGTCCCCAGCCAGGCCGATACGAAGACCCATCTTACGAATAACATCTCAATAAATATCCCTCTGGTCTCCGCGGCTATGGACACCGTAACTGAGTCCGCACTGGCAATCGCCCTGGCTCAGGAAGGCGGCATCGGCATCATCCACAAAAACCTCGCCGTCGTGGACCAGAGAAGAGAGGTCGTAAAGGTCAAGCGGTCCGAAAACGGCGTCATACTCGACCCAATCACCCTCTCGCCCGACCAGCCCGTCCGAAAAGCACAGCAGGTAATGAACGAGCAGAACGTCTCCGGCATCCCCATCGTCGAAGGCAAGAAGCTGCGAGGAATTCTCACCCGCAGGGACCTCAAGTTCCTCAAGGATTACGATGCAAAAATCAGCTCCGTTATGGTCAAAGCCAATCTCGTGACCGGCCCTTCCAATACCACGCTCGAACAAGCCAAGGGAATCCTGCAGGAACGCAAAGTCGAAAAGCTCCTGCTGGTCAACGATGATAACGAGCTTACAGGCCTGATTACGATGAGAGATATAGACCGCGTCGAGCGTTTCCCCCTGGCCGCACGCGACAAGCGGGGCCGGCTGCGCGTAGGCGCAGCCGCAGGCGTCCACGATTACGAGCGCATCGAGGCCCTCATCGCCGCCGAGGTTGACGTAATCGTAGTCGATACCGCGCACGGCCACTCACAGAACGTCATCGACACCGTAAAAACCGTCAAGAGCACCCACAATATAGACGTCATCGCCGGAAATATCGCCACCGCCGACGCCGCAAAAGACCTCATCGATGCCGGCGCAAACGCCCTCAAAGTCGGTATCGGCCCCGGCGCAATCTGCACAACACGAATAATCTCCGGCGCCGGAATGCCGCAGATTTCAGCAATCACCAATTGCGTCCACGTCGCCGACAAGCATAATGTCCCCGTTATCGCCGATGGCGGCATCCGCCACTCAGGCGACATAACCAAGGCCATCGCCGCAGGCGCCTCAAGCGTGATGCTCGGCTCGCTCTTCGCAGGCCTCAAAGAATCCCCCGGCCAGCTTGTAATCTACAAGGGCCGCCAGTTCAAGGAATACAGGGGTATGGGCTCTCTCGGCGCGATGGTAAAGGGCTCCGCCGACAGATACGGCCAAAAGGCCGTAACCTCGAAAGAAAAACTCGTCCCCGAAGGCGTCGAAGGCCGCGTCCCCTATCGCGGAACGCTCGGCGATTTCGTCTATCAGTTAGTCGGAGGCCTAAGGGCCGGTATGGGCTATTGCGGCTCAAGAAATATCGAGGAGCTTCGAACAAGAGCACGGTTTGTCCGGGTCAGCCCCGCCTCGGTTGGCGAATCCCACCCGCACGATATACACATTATCCGCGAAGCCCCAAACTACTCCGCAACCTTGCCATTCGAGGATTGATTTATCATCGTATTTAGCCCTCAGGCCTGCCTGGGGGTCATTGTCATTCCCGCGCACGCGGGAATCCAGAAATTTAGCTCCTCAATTTATTGAGGAATTCCCGTCGCAAACATCGCTTAAATTCCCCCTCCTCAGGTTAAATTTCTACTTTATGGTATTGAAAATAGGACGATTCCAAAAGATAATTAGAAACAAGAAGAATGAGGCATATAAATGTTCCGTTCAGATAAGTGTATATACTGTGGCAATTCTTTTGATCCAACCAAAGGGGAGGGAGATCATGTTATTCCAGTTCAATTAGGGGATTTTAGAAACGATATACGATTCCGCAGAATTTGTACTTCCTGTAACAACAAAATTGGACGATCTGAACAACAATTTCTATCATGCGGGCCAGAAAGTTTTTTCAGAAGCTTAGTTAATCCAAAGATTCCTAGAAAACGACAGAGAGGTCGCTCTCAAGTTAAAGGGGCAATGGGAGTTCTTAGTCCCCAGTCTACGATTGATTGTGGTGATCACAGACAATTAGTCGAGCGATCAAAAGCAAATTTCAAGATAGTTTTCCCGTTAGATCAAATTGTAATACAGGATGACAAAGGTGAAGAGTTCTTTATAAAACTGTTTGCAGGTATGCGTCCAGAACATCTAAAAGACCGTATAGAAAAGTGTGGTATCAACAAAATTGATAAGCTTTGGGTTCATTGTGACATTCAATTGTATTCTGAATTTCAGCAGCTTTTAAAAGAAACATGGCCAAAGTCAGAAGTGCATAACTTGCCTGAAACAGAAGCTGGAGCCACACAGATTAGCGGATGTATTACATTCAAGGTTAACGATCATTATTTTCGAACGCTTGCAAAGATAGCGTTCCATCATTATTTAATCCATTCCCGTCGTGGTTTTCGAGGCGATGAACATTGCTTTAGACCAATACGAGAGTTCATTATGGATGGCGGCAATCATGAAATTTTCTTTAACCAATCTGGCCCAAAGTTCGTTATGCCATTTGGCGAGATTCCTTCCGGTGGGGTAATTACACCTAAACAGTGGTGTCATATAATAGCTGCTGATGAAACAAACAAATCAGTAGTCGTGTATCTTCAATTGTTTGTTGGAGATGGCTGTGTCCCAAATCCATATTATATTCACTTGGCTAACACAAATAGCAAAATAATAGTATCAGGCTCAACATGGGGTCATGTATATTTGTATGACGAATCACCGAGCACAGACCGCTTTGCTGGACAAGTACATCAAGCCCAGATAACAAGAATACGATAAAGCAATGCGGCAAAACCAACAACATCCTACCCTTTTATCCAATCAGCAATTGTCATTCACCCGCCGTCTTTTTGGTGGGTTTATCCACCTCCGGCGGAATTGAAAACCTGAAATTGAATCTGTGTTAATCCTTATATGTCAACTGTAAAATCCGTGTCTTTTGCTCGGCTTAAAAACAGTTGCGTGCTTGACGCAACTGTGGACGAAGGCAGGGTTTTCACAGATGTTGACATCGCGAAAAAACCCTGCCAAGTACACAAAAGCCGGGCAAAAACCGTGTAAATCGGTGTCTAAAAACTCTGTGTGTTCTGTGCCCTCTGTGGCCAACAAAAAAATCCGTGTAATCCTATGAAGCAGAGCCGTGTCAACTGTTAACAAAATAATT
>CAZHVR010000028.1:0-29027 GCA_964536225.1 uncultured Pirellulales bacterium | reverse complement strand
TTCCTTCGATTCGAGCAGGCAGCAGTTTTTGGCCCGGCCGTAGTCGCTTATCTTGGCGAAGAAATCCATCGGGTCTTTCATATCAATCCGCTTGACGATGGGAATAACCTCGCCCGGCTTTGCGTTCTCAATTATCTGTTTATAGTCATCCATAAGAGTGTGTCCTTAAAAGCGTCTTTTTTTATCTTTTCAGCGCACAAATCGCAACAAAAAAAGCGGCCTGTTGTTTTTTGTCCAACAGGCCGCGTTCGTTACTTGTTTTTATTCTTTTTTAGTGCAGATTTCCCGCCTGCCCGCCGGATTTATCAACGGGCCGCCACCAAACATTAACTTTTTTGCGGTTTATCTGCTTCATATTTTAATATAATACCACATCCTGCCTGTTTTGTCAATGCCCGATTTTTAAAAATCTGTAAAAACAGCAAGTGGTATGCAGTTTATGGGTTTGGCCGCAGCAAAGCAGCAAGGGGCGTTGTCGTTCAATAGTGCGTTTTAAGCCCCTATTCGATTACGGAGGCGACGAGGGGTTTGCCGGCCTGATTGTGGTCCATCGGTTTCAGGAGTTTTTCCATCTTCGCCGGGTTGCTCGAACGGGCAATTGCCTCTTCTCTGCCTATGTAGCCGTTGAAATACTCCTCGCCGATACTGTTGTCCATCGTCTGCATACCGAATTTGCGGCTGGTCTCGATAATGTTCACAATCTCGTAAATCCGGTTTTCGCGGATGCAGTTTCTAACGGCAGAAGTGCAGAGCAGGATTTCGGTGCAGGGTATCATGCCGGGCTGGTCAACGCGTCTGAATAGTGTTTGTGAAATGACGGCCTGGAGGGTATTTGCAAGCATGGTTCTAATCTGGTTCTGCTGGCCCGCAGGGTAGATGTCTATGATACGCTCAATTGTCTGTGCGGCGTTGATTGTGTGCAGTGTGCTGAAGACGAGGTGGCCCGTTTCGGCGGCGGTCACGGTCGAGCGGGTGGTTTCGAGGTCGCGCATTTCGCCGACCATTATGATATCGGGGTCCTGCCTGAGGACCCGCTTCAGCGCCGCCCCGAAACTCGGGCAGTCAAAGCCGATTTCCCGCTGCTCGATTATACTCTTCTTGTTTTCAAGGGCGTATTCAATTGGGTCTTCGAGCGTAATTATGTGTTTTCTGTATTTCGAGTTTATGACCCCCAGCATCGAGGCAAGCGTGGTGCTTTTGCCTGCACCGGTGTGGCCCGTTACCACCACAAGCCCTCTGGGTAAATCCGTCAGTTCTCTTACGATGGGGGGCAGATGAAGGTCGTCCAGCGACGGTATCTGGTTTGGAATCAGACGGAATGAAATCGCGATGGTCCCTCTCTGGTAGTGCGCGTTTACGCGGAAACGGTGGCCGTCGTCGAGCATCGTCGAAAAGTCGGCGTCTCTGAGGGCCTCGAATTTCTTGAACCGTTCCGGCCCGAGCATCCCAAGGACCATCTCCCTTGCGTGCTCGTTGCTTACCACGGGAAATTCCATATCGACAAGGTCAGTGTTTTTTCGCAGAATCGGCGGCAAACCCACGTTGATGTGAACGTCACTGGCGTTGTGTTTTATCGCCTCAGCCAGAATTGTCTTTACGTCAACCATATTTCCTCACCCACTGCCGTGTTTTAAGTTTTTTGTTCGGACACAATCGATTGTTCCAACAGATGCCTGCTTTTCAAATAATACAAACCGCACCGATACATCGGCAAAAATAACTTGCTGCTGAAGGAATTTTTATTGTTCGCGGACGTAAATTAGATTTGTCGAAAAAGGCGTATATTGCGGCGAATCAGGCCGTTGTGAAGACATCGGCTGCCGGCCGAACGACCGATAATGTTATCCTCTTTGTGCGGAGCTGTTTTTGAGGGTGATGCCGTAAAACCGCCAGACGTTCTCGAAGTCCTTATGGGACATTTTCTGCCTGCCCAGCGAGGGGTCGGCTATAGTTACCGTCTTGTCACTGACCTCGAGCACCGCCACGCAATGGTCGAGCAGAAAGGCGTCTTTAACTACGACCAGTGTTACGTCCTGACCGCGGAGCTCATCGACGGAGTTGAAACGTCGCAATTGACAAACGATACCCTGGGCAGCGTAACGATGTTGGATTGCCTTGTAAAGACACCAGGGCAGGGTTCCCACTACGGGGCTTGTGTGTGAAAGTACAGCTATCTCGCCTTCCTGGGCGGTAAGCCCCAGCCGACGTAAAGCAGTTACGGCCGCGGCCGGGCCGCAGGTGTAGTTCGTAGTTTGAACGCAGATATTGTCGGCAGTGAATCTGGTTTTGAGATGGGTCAGGTCATTTCTAATCAGGACCGGGACGAAGAATGGCATCACCGAGCTCCAGAATACCACCGCAATCATCAGGACGAATATTACCGCTTTCTCAAGCCGGTTTTTGACCCGGCCCAGCAGGGTCATAGAACCCATAGCGACGGCAAGGCCGATGATTATAAAACGCGCGCGCCCGGTGGATATCCAGACGAGAACCGGCACGAACGCCTTTGAGCTGATGTAAGTTGCACCGAGCACTAAAGCGATAAGTGCCAGCGGAATACAGTAACCCCAGCCCCAGTGCCAATTTTTAAGACGTGAGAATGCCCGGCCCGTTAGAGCGCCGAATACGACGATTAAAACTACAACTATTGTTTCAAACCACCCGCCCATCATTTTCTTCCCCTGCCTTAGCGACCGCAACGGGCAATCGCTGTGAACTGCCGCTGAAAGGGCCGCTCTCTTCAGTTGACAGCCCCTCCCTGGAGTTCAACCCTAAATATACCAGATTTAAGAAGTTAAATCAAGTAAAAATCAGGCGAGGCAGCCATTAAAGACGTTACGACTGTCTGTTAAAAATTCGTAAAAATATTTGACAACACCGGCCGGTTATACGATAATGTTAGTTGTGCCTAACTTTTTATTTGTGCGTCTGAATCAAGAGGCAAGAAAATAGCGACTGTCCGAAAAAATACGGCTTTGAGCGCCTCATTAGAGGATTATCTCGAAGCAATCCTTAACGTGGCAGACAAATCCGGTACTGCCCGAAGCAAGGATATCGCGGCTTCGCTGGGTGTGGCAAGACCTTCGGTTACAGGGGCCTTGAAACTGCTGGCCAAAAAAGGCCTGGTGCATTACCGGCCTTATGGCTATGTCACACTCACCCAGAGGGGGCAGGCGCAGGCTGGGCGCGTGGCCGAAAAACACGAAATCATAAAGTCGTTTTTTACGGACATTCTGGGCGTTGACGGGCCGGCCGCACAGAAGGCCGCCTGCAAAGCCGAACACCTTCTGGGGCCGGCGATAGTATCCAAAATGCGTGATTTTACCGACTTTGCCGAAAGGCAGGCACACCCGGGGGAAAATCTTATGGATGTTCTTCAAAGATTTACCAGGGCGGGCAGGTCAAAAAGGTGATTTATGGAAAAGACCATAAGGCCTTTGTCTGAGGTGGCCGAAGGCGAGGTAGTCAGTGTAGTCAGTGTCGAGGGCGGCAGGGGGCTGCGAAGCCGGCTCGCCACGATGGGACTGCTGCCGAGGACGCAAATCAAGATTTTGCACAACGGGAGGTTCGGCCCGTTTGTCATAAGCGTAAAAAATTCGAGAATGGCAATCGGCAGGGGTGTCGCCGATAAAATTATGGTAATGTGAATTTAATAATTTTTTTGTGCCTTAAGTTAGGTACACCTAACTTTTATGAGATATCCTTAAATGACGGACAGCCATCATAAGAAAATCACGGTCGCAATCGCCGGCAGCCCGAACAGCGGCAAGACGAGCATCTTTAATATGCTCACCGGCACCCGGCGGCACGTGGCCAATTATCCCGGCACAACCGTCGAGATAGAAGAAGGTTTGTGCACGTATAAGGGCCTGCGAATTACTTTCGTTGACCTTCCCGGCACATACGGGCTGACGACGTATTCTGCCGAAGAGCTTGTCGCACGCAACTTCCTGATCGACCATAAGCCCGACATTGTTATTTGTGTTGTTGACAGCTCGAACGTGGAACGTAATCTCTACTTAGCCAGCCAGCTTATCGAAATCGGTGTGCCGCTTATTCTGGCCTTCAATATGAGCGACATCGCCAGGCAGCGGGGAATTCTCTTCGATACCGGGCAGCTTTCACGTATTCTTGAAACGCCGATTGTCCATACGGTCGCCAATAAATCTCAGGGCAGGGCCGATTTGCTCGAAGCTGTTATCGCGGTCGCAGACAAAACGCCGGAACCGCCGATGAGTCGTATAAACTACGGCGATGAAGTCGAAAAGACGCTTGGCAAAATAGAACCGCTTGTACGTTCACAACATCAGGCCTTTGCCGATAAATACGGTTCCCGCTGGCTTGCGTTAAAGCTGCTCGAACAGGATAGCGACATACTTTCGAAGATTCAGGACCGTTCGCTTCTCGATACGGTTGACGATGAAATCGCCCGGCTCAAGACCATTTTCGGCGATGAGCCCGAGGTAATTATCGCCGACAAGCGATATGGCTTCATTTCAGGCGCCTGTATGGAAACTGTAAAAGCCACGGTCGAGCTTCGCCACACCACAAGCGACTTGGCCGATGTAATACTGACGCACCGGGTGCTGGGCCTGCCTATTTTCCTGCTGCTTATGTACGTGGTTTTTTACCTGACATTTGCCATTGCGGCTTACCCGATGGCGTGGCTGGAACAGTTTTTCGGCTGGATGGGCCGTTTTACCGCCTCTGTATGGTCGCCTGATATTTTCGGTTTGCTTCGCTCACTGGTAATTGAAGGCGTTATTCCCGGCGTCGGCGGTGTGCTTGTGTTCCTTCCCAATATCTTCATTCTCTTTTTGGCCATTGCTATCCTCGAGGACTCCGGCTATATGGCCCGCGCCGCATTCATAATGGACCGGCTGATGCATAAAATCGGGCTGCACGGCAAGAGTTTTATCCCGATGCTTATCGGGTTCGGCTGTTCGGTGCCGGCAATTATGGCCACGCGCATCCTCGAAAATAAGCGCAACCGTTTCACCACAATTATGGTTTTGCCGCTTATGAGCTGCGGGGCACGGCTGACTATTTATGGTCTGCTTATTCCGGCATTCTTTCCGCAGCAATGGCGGGGGCCGGTCCTGTGGCTTATTTATCTTACAGGCATCGTTCTCGCCGTAATCGCGGCAAAAATCCTGCGTCTGACCGTCTTTCGCGGCGAAGCAACGCCTTTTGTTATGGAATTGCCCCCGTATCGCGTTCCCACTCTCAAATCAATTTCAATTCATACCTGGCTGCGCGGCTCGCTCTATCTTAAAAAAGCAGGCACTATTATCCTTGCATTCTCAATCATCCTGTGGGCCGCTATGAGTTATCCGAAGGCACCGGCACATTCGCTTGTCGGCCTGACGCCCGGCGAGGCCCGGCATTTAGAGCTGAGATATTCGATTATTGGTCGATTCGGCAGGGCGATTGAGCCGGCCATAAGGCCGCTGGGTTTCGACTGGAAAATCGGCACGGCGCTCATCGGTGCCACCGCCGCGAAAGAGCTGTTCGTCTCGCAGTTAAGCATCATATACGCCGTATCCTCTCACGATGATTCCACAGCAGTTCCGACACTTCGCTCACATCTGCGGGCCGATTACTCGCCTCTGGTCGGCTTTTGTATAATGCTTTTTTGCCTGATTAGTTCGCCTTGTATTGCCACGGTCGCGATTACCCGTTCCGAGACCGGCTCCTGGAAATGGGCTGTATTTCAATTCCTTTCATTAACCATCCTGGCGTATGTCGTGACATTGATTGTCTTCCAGCTCGGCTCGCTTTTCGCTGCTGCTTAATCTTTTTTAAGTAAAAAAAAGGCCGTGGGCATAAACCCACGGCCTCAGAATAAAAATCATCTTAAGGTTATTTGCAATCAAGTGTTTGCATCAGGACCTCGACCATACCCGCCAGTTCCGGGACCGCAGGCCCTTTCACGATATCGGGCGGGTTTTTCTTGCCGTCGCAGCCCTGGTAGATTTGTCTAAGCACATTGCACGCCTTGTGGTATTTTTCTTTTTCGATACAGGAGTCGACCATTTCTATCATACACTTCATCAGTTTCAGTTGGAAATCATTGTGGTGCAGCCATCTGCCGCACCCTCGCCACGTGCCTTCTATAGTTTCCTGTTCGACGGCCTCGTTGAAGAAGGCCAGTATGCCGGCTATCTGTTCTGAGGGAGAAGGCGGAATCAAGACCCCTGTAGCGCTTAGCTGGACTTCCACTACCGGCTCGTCGGCGTCGTTGCTGTAGATTTTCAGGGTAGCCGAGTTTTGCCCGACGATTGTGGGGATATAGGAAATTTCGATCTGTTGTTCCTCATTGGGCTGGATAACCATTGACACAGGCGGAATCGAGGTTATGGCAAAGTCCGTATCGATGCCGGCGCCGGTTACAGTGAGCTGGCCGCAGCCGGTGTTCGAGATTGTTACTTCGAGTGTTCTTGACGAGCCCAGCTCAACCTCGCCGAAGTCGTGTGAGGTCGGCGAGACGTCGATGTCAAACTGCGTCTCGTCGCAGGGCTGGTCGTCGTTTCTTATTTCATAAAGCGTATCTTTTACGAAGCAGCCCATCTCGCCCTCACCGCAGCGGAGCGGCCATGGCCCCGGCGGATTCGACCATCCTACCGGGTCAGGGTTATCGAACATAGGCGGGCCCCAGTTATAGCTTGCGCACCAGGCGGTATTGCCTATACCGAGACCTTCAATAAAATCCATTAAGGGCTGACCGTACTCGGTAATTGTGCCGTTAAGCAGGTCGTCAGATGTAGTAGTGAAGCCCCACTCGGTCATCATAACAGGATAGGAGGCAGCAACGGTCATTATCTCATCCATATAACTGCCTCCGGAGGAGCTACAGCCGTTTGACCAGCAATAGTTGAGAAAATGGCCGGGATAAATATGCGAGACATAGACGATATTTGTTCCATCTATTGGATTATCGACTACAGGTTTAATAATCTGCGAGTAGTTTGAGCCGGCCACAAGAATGAGATTTTTCGGGGCATAGGTCCTCACGATATCGACCCAGGTTTGCATATCCTGCCTGACGCTGAGCCAGTCCTCGGTATCAGTGTCATTGAAAATCCAGTCGCCGTAAAGGTCGTTCATCGGCTCATTGAAAAGCTCGAAAAGGACGTGGCTGTCGTTGGCGAATTTCGGCGCGATATACGTCCAGAATTCGCTGGTTGTATCGACGTGGTCGTATGTATTGGCAACGTAATGCCAGTCGATAATTACATAAATGTCCTTTGTTTTGCAGTAATCGACAATCGGTCTGAGCAGGCCGTAATAAACGCGGGAGTCGGCGGGAGGTGGTCCGAATCGTTTGGGCCAGCCGGCCGAAGAATCAGCCGGCACAACCGGGATCCTGACAATCTTCGGATACCAGCCCGGAGAGCTTCCCTGCGTGTCGGCTTTGTCCGTCAGCCGGTCTATCATTTCAAGGGCGCCGCCCTGCCAAACGTCAAGATGACCCAAATCAATAAGTGAAATCCCCCTCAGGACAACAGTGTTTCCCATAGGGTCTTTGATTTGATTGCCTTCAGTGTGCAGCCAGGGGGTGGATGCATAAATCGGCACTGTGAAGCCGAGCATCGCGCACACGATAAGGGTTTTAATAAATCCTGCCTTTTTCATCACTCCGACCTCCAAAAAAGAAATTGTTCTGGTATGTTTTTAACTGCTTCTTGTGATTAGTACTTCCTCGTTAAAGTCAGGTGGTAAGCCGTTTTTTTCCTGTTTTATCAGCAACATTATTTCCGCCCTTGAAGCCGGATTATAATATCAGGGTATCTTTTAGGCGGCAACTAATTTTTTATGAATTTAATAACGGGAATTAGCTGTAATTTTGATGTGGTTCTCGGATTTTCGGCTTATTGGACCTGATAATACATTGGGTCTGTCTGCAGCCAGTTGTCGGCTAATTTTGCCAGGTCGGCAAAATCGATGATGCCATTTGGCGATAAAAGCCAGTCAATTTCCGTCCCCGGCAACAGCCATCGCGCAGCCAGTACTGAGAAATCATGAAAATCCACAATGTAATCGACGGCCGGCAAATCACCGGTCATAATCGGGTGCAGCTCGAAAGCAAGGCCGTAGTTGGCTGTCTCGCTTGCGGCTGAGTTGTTGGCAATTACAATTGTATAGTCACCCGGATCGGTAACAAGTAAATCACATTTCTCAAGATTATCATCGGGATTGAGGTTAAAAAGCGCTTGGCTGAAAATCGGGTCTGGTTCGTATGGCGAATAAACAATCATATCGAGGTCGGCCAGGTGTATCTCCAATTCATCCGGTTCGAGAATGTAGTTTCTCGGCCTTTTGTCCACCCACTCGATTCTTCGCTGCCAGGCAAGGGTTGCTATCAGCCGGCACGGTGTTGTAACGGTGATTGTGTATAAATCCGTCTGCCCCTGAGATAGCCGGCCGAATGCCCAGCCCATGTCCTGTGTAATGCTGACGTCCGGCTCGACTTCGCTTGTATTGAGCGTCTGATAGGCCCGGAGTACGTCCAGCCGGCCATACCCGCGGTCTTCGTTCCACGTATTATAGGAGTTCGCGGGATTTGTAGGACTGTCCGCCTTGTCGTTAACGTTTGGCATCGTCGAATTAACCAGCACGGCTTTTATAACCTCGCTTTTATTGTCATTAGGTCCCGGTGTATTATCCGCCAGTCCTAATAACAGGGCCGCTGCTCCAGCTGTATGCGGTACTGCCCAGCTCGTTTCTCCGCCTGTCGAGCCGACAGTTGTCCAGGCAGTGTCGCTCGACGAGGTCGGCACCGTCTGACTTTGTGAAGGGGCGGTAATATCCGGCTTTAGCCTGCCGTCGTCGGTTGGTCCGGAACCGCTGCTGGTTCCCACCCTGCGATAGTCGAACGGATTATTTACGTCATTAAGGCGTAATCCGCCCGTTGTTATGCCGTTATATGCGTCGCCGAAGACCGTCACATAGGTGTTCTCATTACCTGCGGGATTGGCGAAAATGGCCCCGGTTTGATATGCGTAATAATCATAGAGAAGAGTCCAGGGGCTGTCGCCATTGGGGTCAAGGCCAAGCAGCTCAAAGCCGGTTACGATGACCCGACAATTGTTGTTGATAATCGTGTCAAGGGCATTATTGAATTCGGTCCACGAAATACCGCCGCTATCATCCGCAATTCTCGCACAGTATATGTCTGCACCTGGTGCGACACCTATGTCATTCGGAAATGCAGTCCCTCCTCTGCTTGCAATTATCCCTGCTAACTGAGTATCGTGGCTGTAAATTGAAATGCCATCGCCTGAAAAGTCATAATTGAACGCGTGTGATACTCCATTACTGTCTTTGAACGCCTCGTGGGTGGCTCGCAGGTTTCTTCCTGCAATGAGGCCTATATTGACACCTTCGCCTGTCTCGCCAAGCTGGTGTACCGCCACCGCGTCTGAACCGCCTGCCTGGGTCGATTCCTCCAGCCCGTATGCCTGCGCCGCCAGCATATTGCAGCAAACAACTGCAACAAAAATGCCCCATCCCCCGAATTTAGCAGCGCATCGGCTCACCACACCGTCCTCTATACATAAACAATGTATTATAGCAAAGCGCCGGACGAAATTCAAAGGTAAAATACCGATTGAGACTGAAGGGAATCAAATTGCCCGTTATCACCGCGTATCTGGCTGCCTGAACCAGTCAACGAACCGCTTCAAACCATCGCCAATTGCGGTTTTTGGGTTGTAGCCGAGCTGCGATTGTGCTTTTGTTACGTCCGCATACGTCTGAAAGACATCTCCCGGCTGGAGAGGCAGATGCTCTATGGCCGCCTTTTTACCCAGTGCCTTTTCTATTTCCGCAATCAAATTATTGACAGTTATCGGCCTCGACTCACCAAGATTGTAGATGTTGTATCCGCTGCATTTGTTTATAGCGGCTGCGGTTCCGTCGATTATGTCGTCGATGTATGTGAAATCGCGCATCATACTGCCGTCGCCGTAAACGGGTATTGGTTTGTCCTGTTCGATAAGGCGAGCAAATTTGTGTATGGCCAAGTCGGGTCTTTGCCGCGGCCCATAAACCGTGAAATATCTCAGGCACGTTATTGAAATGCCGAACAAATGGTGATAGGTGTGGCAAATCAGCTCGCATGCTTTCTTTGTTGCCGCGTACGGCGAAATCGGGAAATCAACGTTGTCCTGCTCCGAGAAGGGCACCTTTTTGTTATTGCCGTAAACGCTGGAGCTTGAGGCAAATATAAATTTCTTTATGCCGGTCTTCCTTGCCGCCTCCAGCAGGGCCACCGTTCCGTTTATGTTTACGTCCGTATATAGTGCCGGCTGTTCAATCGACGGTCGAACACCTGCTCTGGCGGCAAGGTGTACCACGATATCTGAGCCGTCGGACATTATTTTGTTCATACCGGCCGCATCGCGAATGTCCGCCTCGACCAAACGAAACCGTTTGTTCTGCAAACAACCCCTGATATTGTCGCGTTTGATTCTGGGGTTGTAAAAATCATCGAAATTATCGATTCCGGTGACGGCCCAGCTATCATTAAGCATCCGTTCACACAAATGTGAACCGATAAAACCCGCAGCGCCGGTAACAATCGCCTTCATAACGCCAACCTAAGCCGCATAAACAATAATCAGTCCAACTGCCAGAACCACTATCGCCAGTGTTCTTAGAATAAAGCTCGGCTGTTCGAGATACCATTTGAGAATACCCCTGGCCCTTTCAAGCCCAAGCATAAAAATCAGAAGCCCGGAGAGCAGAAAAATAATCCCGAACGTCACGATTACCCATGTTATTTTACACTCTTTGGCCCCCATAAAGAAAACGATTGCCAGTGCAAATCTGACCAGGGCCGCGAAATACAGCCGGGGCCCCTTTGAAAAAAACCCAATTATCGCCTTGATGATTTCCGGCTTTATCAGGTACAACAGCCCCATACATGCGATAAATGTCCCTATTATCCTGATAACTATATTCATAGCCAACTTCCTTTCCCGTGCGTCACTTTACAGCGGGTCTGCCCACGCTGTAGTATTCTATCCCCGCCTTTTTTATAATCTCGGCGTCGTAGAGATTTCTGCCGTCAAATATTACCGGTTTTTTGAGCTTTTTAGTTATCAGCTCAAAATCAGGATTTCTGAATTCCTGCCACTCCGTCAAAATAACGAGTGCATCAGCTTTTTCGAGAGCATCATATCCGTTTTCAAAGAAATCAACTTTATCGCCCAGTGCCGCCTTGGCGTTGGCTGCCGCCTCGGGGTCATACGCCTTTATCTTTATTCCCCGCTCCAGCAGTGCATTGACACAATTTACGGCGGGCGATTCCCTTATGTCGTCGGTTTTTGCCTTAAACGCAAGGCCCCATACCGCCAAGGCAACATCGGCTTTACCGGTGAAATAGTTGATAATTCTGTCTGTAAACCGCTGCTGTGACGCGGTATTGGCGAGCTGTGCTGCCTTGGCGATTTTCATTTCCACGTTTCCCTTGTCGCCGATGTAAATCAAAGCTCTAACGTCCTTGGGAAAACAGCTTCCCCCGAAGCCGACGCCGGGGAACAAGAAAGCCCTGCCGATTCGCGAGTCGCTACCTACTCCGTGCCGCACGGACTCCACGTCGGCGCCCACCTTTTCACACAGGGCGGCAATTTCATTCATAAACGAAATTCTTGTCGCCAGCATTACATTGGCGGCGTATTTTGTCATTTCCGCCGAGACGGTGTCCATAAATATTATCCGGTTGCCTTTTCGCATAAAGGGCCGGTAAAGCTGACGCAGTGTTTCGCAAACGAATTCTTTTTCCGTGCCGATTATAATTCTGTCGGGACTCATAAAGTCCTCAACCGCAGAACCTTCCTTCAAAAATTCAGGATTACTCACGTAATCAAAGGGCTTGTCCGTTTTGGATTTTATAACCTCCTCAACTTTTCTGAATGTTCCTACGGGCACGGTGCTTTTGGTGGCGATTATTCTGTAGTCCTGCATTAGCCGGGCGATGTCGCCTGCAACGGATAATACGGCCGATATGTCCGCCGAGCCGTCCGGCATCGACGGCGTTCCCACCGCCAGAAATATAATCTGCGAATTCTCCACTCCGTGTTTCAAGTCAGTCGTAAACACAAGCCGTTTGAGCTTCTCGTTGCGCTTAACTATCTCAGTCAGTTCCGACTCGTAAATAGGAATTATGCCTTTTTTCAGTCCCTCAATCTTTTTTTCGTCGTTGTCAACGCAAACAACACTGTTGCCCGCCTCGGCCAGACAACCTGCCGTTACAAGACCGACGTACCCAATGCCCACAACACAAACCTTCATTCTCCTGCCTTTCTTTAAAGATTAGTGAGTTCCGTTCTCTTCCACGGCCTCTATCATATCAGCGCCTATCTCGACGCTTGCCGCCTGACCCAGCATATCAATCTGCAGCACCAGCCGCATCGCATTTTTCGTTTTTACAACTATTCCCATCAGCCCCGCAAGCGCCCCGCCTATAACGCGGACACGCTGGCCGACTTTGATATAATCGTGCGGGGTCAGGTCTGCGCCTGCCAAAAGCGCCTGCTCTATCTGTGAGAGCTCTTCGATGAGGAGGTGCTGGTCTTTGACCTCAATCAGATTCGCCACGCGGTTTGTCCGCAAGGCGTCGATGCGCTGCCGCTCCTGGCCGCAAAGGAACAAGTATCCGCCGAACAACGGCAGAAGAGACCGAATTGTTCTGCCTCGAATCCGCCGCACCTTCCATACCATCGGTAAAAAATAACTCACACCCTTGGACGCCAAATCGTGGGCAAGTGCCTTTTCGTTTCGGCTTTTGGTATGCGCGACCCACCACAGCCCTTTGAAGTTGCGAAGTGACCTTCCATCGGGCCAGGTTATCGAGGGATTGTCGCCGGCTTTGAGCAGTTTTGGTTCTCCTATTACTTTCTGGTCTGAATCAAATAGTTACAGTCAGGTATTCGCTTTCGGACAAGAAACGCATTGCTGCCTCGCAGTCGGCCGGAACCAATATCGTCTCACCTGCCTTGAATTCGGCAATTTCTTTCTCCCCGATGATTCTTCCATAGCCGCTCAGAATAATCAATGTTTTCATTTGCCCGGGCGAAAGCAAGACCTCACAATTTCGTATCTGGTGCCCCTTGTCGATTTTGAAATATTCGCTG
The DNA here is from genome assembly GCA_964536225.1 of uncultured Pirellulales bacterium. Lineage (GTDB taxonomy): Bacteria > Planctomycetota > Phycisphaerae > Sedimentisphaerales > Anaerobacaceae > Fen-1362. The sequence goes on along the minus strand of CAZHVR010000028.1, from coordinate 15,888 downwards.
TCCACGAGCCGGCCGATGGTCGTGACGGAAAGATTGTCGCTGGACGGGTCGAAGTGGATGCTTTCCAGTGCCTCGTCAATGTGAAGAGGCCTTGCCTTTCCGTTTTTGTCTTTTCGGTTCCAGTCAAATACCCGATACGTCGTATCGGAGGGGGTTTGTATCTCCGCTATCAATAGTCCCGCCCCGATTGCGTGAGCCGTGCCCGCAGGCAGAAAATGGCACTGGCCGGCCTTTACTTCCACCTTGTTGAGCGTCTTTTCGACTGTTCCCTCCTTTATCGCCTGCTCGAAATTTTCCCTCGTTGTGCCCGGCTTCAAACCCTTGTAAATCACCGCCCCCGGTTCGGCCTGAATAATATACCAGCATTCCGTCTTGAAATTTCCCCTGCCTGTCCGTCTGCAGGTTTCCTCGTCCGGGTGCACCTGCACGCTGAGGACGTCTCCGCAGTCGAGAAACTTTATCAAAAGCGGAAAAGGCGGCGAAAATTCTTTTACACCCGTTATCTCCTTCGGATATTCGCGGATTGCCTCCTCCAGTGTCCGGCCCGATAATGGGCCGTTGACGATTTTCGACTTGTCATTCGGCAGGTCCGCCAGCTCCCAGCTCTCGCCGATTTTTTTGCCTTTGGGCGTTTGTCTGCCGAATACTTCGCGCAGCATCCTGCCGCCCCATATTCGTTCTTTGTATATCGGCTCAAATTTTAACGGGTAAACCTGCATAACCCTATGTTAATCAGGCAGAGGGGCATTGTCCACTGTCTTTGTGCATGTTTGACGTAGTTATTCCGATGCTGTTTTCCAGTTTTCGGCAAGCAGGGCGAAATCCGCCCAATCCACCTTGTAATCTTTGTTTATGTCGGCACGTTCAAAGTAGTCCGCTTCGCGAGCCAGCCATAAAACGTCCGGGTCGTTTTCATCAAGTGAGGAAAGCCAGTATTCCGTAAACCGCGCCAGGTCGAGGGAGTCCACCTTGCTATCTACCGCCATGTCGCCGGCCTTCGGCAATTTTACAAAGACCACCGTAACTTCGTTCGAGGGCCGGTACTGACTGTCATCCTCAATCGCATCGTATAATCTAAAGCTGACCCATTGTAGTTTCGTAGCCCCGTCTGGCGCAGGGGCCCTGTATTCCAGATGAATATGAGGGACAGCTAAGGCGCTGTGGTTAAACCAGTCGTTAGGTTCATCGAGTATTATCCCGAGAGCTGTATTCCTGGCCGAAAAACCGGGGGTAATAGAGGTGCACTCAATTACGATTTTGTAATCCACGTCCGGCACACCGACTAACTGCCGGTTCGGGTCATCTGCTGTTATCAGGTCGAAACCCGGCTCGCCGATTTGGTATCTGTCATATCTCTCATTGTAGTACAGCGGATAATACCAGTTGAGCCAGGTCGGCTCTCCTGTATTGGCCGGGTCGCTGTGGCGATATTTTTGAGTGCAGTCGACAAATAAATCGTTATCGTCTTCTGTCCCGAATATTCCGTCCCGGTTGCAGCCAATCATAAGATGGTCGAGCGAACAATCCGCCCGTAAATTTGAGCAGCACACTAATACTATCGTAACGCTGATGAATTTGCTGAAGCTTGCCATAATTTTGTTCTCCCTGACAAAAAATCATTCATCTGCAGGCCAGTGCGGGGCCGATTCGGGATACCAGTAACAATTGCCCGGCCAGCTATAGGTTGTTTCGATTTCCAGTGTTTCCGCGTGTCCGTCAACGAAAAGGTAGTTCGATTTTCCCGAATGCCGGTCCCAGGCGATTTGGCCTTTAGCTAATTGGATATTGTAGAACCATTGCTCCGGGTGTATGTGGTCATAATTAGTCCAGGACGAGGGGCTTTCCGCGATATATACACAGAAACGCGGCCGTCGAATTGCGGTGACATAGTTATATTGTCCGTTATACAGGGGACACAGCGGGTCCAACAGAGAATTAAGCGCAAAGCTCGACCATCTCGCATCAGCCGGCTGCTCGTCGATGGGTCTGTTCCAGTTGATAAAAACTTCGGCCTTGTCCTCGGGGCACCGAAACAGCAGTGTCTCTTTTGTGTATCGTGCCAAAAGGGTCAGCCAGTATTCTTTCGGGTCGGACGTATGACACGAGCTTGGCGGCAAACGGTCGCTGTTGTCTGTTATGTATCCCTGAAGTGCGATTCCCATTTGACGCGTATTGTTGAAACAGACCATTTTTTTTGCCAGCCGCCTCGCCTTGCTGAGAGACGGCAGCAATATGCCCATCAAAAGGGCGATGACGGCTATTACAACCAGAAGCTCGACCAGCGTAAAAGCCGCGGCAGGTCGGCCGTCACAATAGCAAATAAGGCAGGGGCGAGTTTCTCCGTCCCGGCCGCGACATTTATTTACAGTATTTTTCATTTCTGAATTTGATTAGAATTGAGCCAATCACCAATAAAGCCAGGGAACATGGTTCAGGCACCGTTTGAAAGCTGAGGGTATATGGTGCTGATTCGGAAAACCCGGTAGCACCCGTATCCAGCGCAGTGAACGTCGCCGAGAATAGTTCGCCCGGCCCGTCTGCAAGGGCAACAAATTCCGTATGAACGTGGAAATACCATGCACCTAATGTTCCGTTTTCATTGAACAGGTTGTCATCCCACATCGGATTGCCGAATGAATATGTGTCTTGGTCATTCAGCAGGATTTCCAGTCCTGTCGATTCTTCCTCCATCCAGAAATTCAAAGGGTCCGAATAGCTGATTCTCTTAAGTTCAATCCGCCAGTCGGGCATTGTTTGCGAATCGTAGCCGCCTAATTGAAATGCGCCTGTTTCAGGATGGGCCGAATGCCAGCAGTCAAGCTCTGCGACGTAAATTTCCTTGCCTCCGATAAATTCACCGGTCGGCACCATATCGATTGTGTCCCATTGCGGATGAGCCGGTTCTGCGAAAATCCATAGCTGTGTATCGTCCGTATTGCCCCATACGCCGTCGGGATTACGGCCCACGTGGGTATGTACGTGGTCGGCAAAACTGCTCGTCGTAAGACAAAACAGTAGTGCCGCGGGTAGGGTTATACTTAAACTCCTCGCGTTCATTTTTTCTCCTTTACCTAAATAGAACGGACCTGTGGACATAGCCCGATTCGGTTGTTTCGTATTAAATCACTTATTGGCAGCTGTCAGTGTGTTACAGACAAACCGGAGGGGCCCGCGGGCCTGATACGTGAAATGAAAAAACTGCGGGTATGACATCGATTTGAAATACACGGTCTCTTACGAAATACGGGGCCTGGAGGAACTCTGTGTGTTCCTCGACTATTATGTTTTTAGCCGTGACAAATAACTGCTGACAAATGGGGCAGTTGTGCGAATCGTGCTCGCCGTGTCCTTCCTCGCATACCAGGTGCACGAACAATGCCGCCTGTGTTGTCAGCAGCACTGCGGAAAATACCGCCGCTGTTAATATGACTTTTCTCATATCGCCTGTTTTCTCAATGCATCGCTTATGCGCATTTGGGACATAGGCCTTCCAGCCGTACCTGCTGGCGATTGATGACAAAGCCGGCCGGTGCGTTTGACGCCATTGGAATCGATACCCCTGTCATACAATGTGTTTGGCCGCAGCCGGTGCAGACAAAGTGCGGATGGCACTGGTGCTCACTGCACCTGTCGGCCAGTTCATAGTATTGACTCCTTCCATCAACAAACGCCCGGTGAACTAATCCTGCCTCAACCATGCTCTCTAATGTGCGGTAAATAGTTACTTTGTTTGGGCCGGTCCTGCCGATTATCGAAATAATCTCATCGGCCGTCTGCGGCCTGTCTGCGGTCAGAAGCACGCCAAGTATCATTCTCCTTGGCCTGGTTCTTTTGAGCTTGACTGAATTAAGCATCCTGTCTATTTTCACTTTTATATGTGAATTCATAAACTTTGCCTATTCTTCGGCCTGACGTCAGTGGTCTCGATGGTGTCCTCCGTCGCATAACATGCATTTTTCCCCGTCGGCTTTGACCAGCAGCATCGGGAATATTATGTCGCTGAAACAGCACGGGAACCATACGGCTATAAAAAGGACAATGAAAAAACCCAGCATCAGCATCGCCGACAACGGCTGACTTGTGTTCATCATAATGTGTGCAGACGATGCCCAGGTGCTTATCAGGACATGAGACGCGTGCGGCAGCTTTGACCGCGGTAGAAAATACGCAATAAAAATCCCCAAAAACGCTGCCGGATTCACAATATACCACTCTTCGATAAAACCGAGATGCAACTGCCTTTTGTGTTCGTGTTTCTCTGTCTCATGGGCGTTATTATCAATCGTCCCTGCTGTGTGCCCTTCGTCATGCTCGTGCGAATGGGCGGGAACGACCACATCGAGAATCTCCTCTCCGAAGAAAGGCAGTATCGAATCACTCAATGTCGCTATGCCGATTGAGCCGACGTAGCCGACAATCAAAACGATGAGAAATCCCTTTGTCTTCTCGTGCAGCCGGAACAGCGAAGCCGTAACCATTGCGCTTAACAAGACGTGTGTAGGGTGAAATATGTAAAACAGCCGATAGCTTGCCTGATGGCTGATGTTTCTGAACAAAAGCATCATTGCTATTCCTGTTAATCCTCCGAAAACCGTAAACGGCGAGTGCGCTTTCAGCTCAATACCGACGTGCTTTAATCTTCCCAATAACGACATTTTTGCTTTATACCTCGTATCTGGATTTCTTCTATGTTCTGTATTCAGGTATCTTTTCTGACCTTAAGCCATATATTAACTAAATGCAAATAAGTTGCAACTAATTTTATTTTAATTCTTATAATACTTCGTATCTCTTTGTTAGGTAAAGTGTTATACGTTATAGTTTCGGGCCGTTTTGTCTGTCTGACAAATGCTTTTTACATCTCGTTTGCTTAAGTTCACGACGGATTAGTCCGAAAAAACACTGCTGCTGAATGAGGGTTGATTTATACGTTCAGTGATAGATAGAAGGATTGATTAATGGTTTCCAGTACTCAAAAGTTGATTGCAGAAGCGCCGCTGCTGGTGATATTTGCCGTCTTTTGGCTTGGCGCGCTAGCGTCGGTAAGCTCCTGCATTATCGTTCGTGTTCCTGTTGCTTTGGGTTTCATAGCCGGCGCCGCAGAGTCCAGGAAAAGGGCGCTGCTTGTAACGGTTCTCTTCGTTTCTGGCCTGGTCATTGCTTATGCAATTTTCGGATTGTTCCTCGGCATAGTCGGCCAGCTCGCTTCCACAATCATCCAGAGCAACAAATACATATTTTATCTGCTCGGCTATCTGCTCTTTGTCTTTGGTTTGTTTATCGCAGGTCTTATCAGGATAAAACGCCTGCCGCGCATGCTTCAGTTCCGTGAAAGTTTTCGTCACGTTACGCTTTTAGGTGCCTTCACGTTCGGCACCATTTTCGCTCTTATAGCAATGCCTACCAGCGCCTGCTGCGGTGGTATCCTGCTTATGCTGGCAACGCTTGTCGTTACACATAACCTCGAACCTTATGCCGTGCTGATATTTCTGAGTTTCGCCGTCGGCCAGAGCTTGCCGGTCCTTGCCGTAGCCATCTTTTCCAGCCTGTTTAAAACCGATATCATTATGTTTCTTGAATCCAAAATCCGGCGGGTCGAAGACCACATCGACTTTATCGCCGGCAATATGCTGATGGCCTTAGGGATTTATTATCTGATTATTGCCTGATATGGTTGACTATGCCCCTGGAAGATGAAAAACTCGAAAACATTCTCGCCGACCCGTGGCTGGCAAAACCGGCCGCGAGATGGTCTATGAGCACGATATTTGTTCTGATAGTCCTGTTTTTCCTCAAGCCGGTGATTGTCCATAACCTTTTGTCCCGTGCAGAGGCCTACTCTTCTTACGGCCTGTACAATAACGCCGCCAGGGAGTGCAAAAAGGCAATCTTTCTCGACAAAGGCAATATGCTTGCCTGGAACACGTTAGGCAACAGTTACAAAAGCCAGGATGACATCGACAATGCGGTTATTACCTATCTTAGCGCAATTAACATCAATCCTGCCAACAAGGTAGCTCACTTCAAGGTGGCAATGATTTTTGCGCTCGAACAGAACTACAATCGTGCCATTCCCCATTTCGAACGGGTCCGCTTATTCGGCCCCGAACATCCCGCCGAGCTTGCCGCAGACCCATTTTCTTACTATCGCTCCTCGCTGGAAATGCTGTCGCTGTGCTACGAGAAAACCGGCAGATCCGACAAACAGCAGGGCGTTCTTGAAGAGCTTGCCCGGACCTACCCCGGCTATAAAAAAGCCGTCGATAAACTCCAGTCCCTCGGCCAATTATCGCAACCCTTACTAAATACCGATTGAAACATCCACTTGCAGGCGGTAAAGTTATACCCGTAAGGCGTGCTTATGCCCGCCGATTCCATTTTAAAAATTATGAAGGTTCTTAGAACAAGTTCGGAGCTTGCACAACTGCCTGCCGGCTGCGTCCTGAGCATCGGCAACTTCGACGGTGTCCATCTCGGACATCAGCAAATCCTGCAGACCGCTTACACACTCGCCAGGCAAAGAAACACTGTTCTTGCCGTGATGACCTTCGAGCCGCATCCTGTCGCAATCCTTCACCCTGAAAAAGCCCCCGGCGTTTTAACCCCATTGACCCTCAAAACTCAGCTCATCCGGCAGCACGGCGTAGATTATCTTATAGTCCTGACGGATTCGGCAAGTTTGCTTCGGCTGACTCCGGCTGATTTTATCGACAAGTTCCTGCTCAAAGACATAAAGCCGGCCGCCCTGGTCGAGGGCGAAGATTTTAATTTCGGCGCAGGGCGGGCAGGGAACATCGAAACGCTGAAAAAAACGGCTCAGCCCGGCGGCATCGAGGTCGTCATTGTTGGGCCAAGATTTGCATTACTTGCCGCGGAGCAGCCGGTTCGCGTATCGAGCACCACGATTCGATATATGCTGCAGTCGGGCTGCGTGGCGGACGCCGCGGCCCTGCTCGGCAGGCATTATCGCCTGATTGGTCAAGTAGTCTCTGGCAAAGGCAGAGGCAGACAGCTGGGCTTTCCCACGATGAATATGCAGCCGCCCAGGCAGATTATCCCGCAGCAGGGGGTTTACGTCGGCTATTGCCTGCTTGGTACCGTTGAAGACGATGTCTGTGGTTCCAAAAATCGGCTGCCTGCCGTATTCAGCATAGGGCAGGCCAGAACATTCGCTGAGGAACATCCCTTACTCATCGAGGCACACTTGCTCGATGCCAAAACGAGCGAACCATCGGGCCGATGGATGGCGATGCATTTTGTCGAGCGTCTCCGTCCTCAGTATAAGTTCAAATCCCCCTCCGACCTTGCCGCCCAAATCGCCGGGGATTGTCTTCGGGCAAAACAAATCCTGGGTGCGAAAGGCGCAAAGCGGGAGATTTAAGGTGTATTTGTTTGCCGGTGTTTCCCAAAAGGTGTAAAACCTGTAAAATAATCGCTTTATGGAACGGTTGTTTTCAAGGTGAGATGAAATGTTCGATTATGAGCTGCTTGTTATAATTTTGATGCTGGCCCTCAACGCCGTATTTGCCGCATACGAAATGAGTCTGGCCTCCATATCACGAGCCAGAATCTCCATTCTCGTCAATGACAAGAAAAAGGGCGCAGCCGACGCCGCTTTTATGAAAGACAATATGGAGGCCAGCTTGGCCGTTATTCAGCTCGGCATAACCCTTTTCGCCGCTGTTGCCGCCGCCACGGGCGGTGCGGGTGCGCAGTCTGTTATCGCCCCGTACCTGGCCCAGACCTGGCATATTTCAGCGGCGCTTGCACGGTTTTTCGCCCTGATATTTGTCATTGTACCTCTGACGCTCGCCATCATTATTTTCGCGGAGCTTGTCCCCAAGATATTCGCCCTTAACAACAAAGAGTGGGTTGTGCTGAAGCTGTCCCCGATTATGAAAATCCTGGCACAGGTGCTGGACCCGCTGGTTTCCGTTATCGAAATCGTGGTCAAAAAAGTAGTCGCCGCCGCTTCCAGATTGCGCCCGAGATCTCCCGGGATACAAAACCCCTGGATTCACGAGCTAAGGGCCGCCTTATCGCTTGCCAGGACCTCCAAGCTTATGGGCGAGCGCGAGGAGAAAATAGTTCTCGCTGCCGCGCACCTTTCCACTCATCTTGCCCGTGATATTATGATTCCCGCCCAGGACATTTATATGATTTATATCGGCAATACGCTCGAACAGGCCCTGGTCAGGGCCCATCTTGATATGCATACCCGATTTCCCGTCTGTGCGGCGGAAAACGACCCCCAGTCAATAGGAGGATATATTAATTTCAAAGACATTGTATCGGCCCTGAGAATAGACCCCGTTGAGCCGACTGTAAAAGGAATATCCCGTCCCGTCACCAGGGTTAACGAAAACCTGCAGTTGTCGAAACTGCTCGAAATGATGATACAGGAAAGGGCCCACATTGTAATCGTCGAATCCGACGCCGGTGCTGTTCTCGGAATGATTACTTTGGAAGACGTCCTCGAAGAGCTTGTAGGTGAAATCGAGGACGAATTCGACCGGCTGCCTGCTTATATTCATCCCTACGGTAATGGCTGGATTATGGGAGGAGGCGTTCCTATGAGCACCGTTGCATCTACCATCGGCCTTGACTTGTCGGCCATATTCACAGACCGTGTTCCGACGCTGGCCGGATGGTGCGAGCAGACACTCGGCAGGACCCCACAGACCGGCGAAATAATCGAAGCTGATAATCTTCACGTCGTAACAAGAAAGCTGCGTCGTAAAAAACTGCTCGAAGCCGTCGTAACCGTCATTTCCGTATAGACAGGAGCTGCATAGTGAAAAGCAAACCGAACATAGGCATAATAGGTGCGGGTATGGTTGCCGGCCTGCTTCTCGACGGCTTAAAAAAAACAGGCGGGACAAAGGTCCTCTGGCTGGCTGATATAGATAAAAAAGTCCTCCGTCATAAGATGAAAAAATATAACGTTCCCGGCGGCACCGCCGACTACCGTGATATACTAAAAGACGACCGCATCGATGCCGTCATTATCGCCACGCCGCCCTTTACTCATTTCCGTATGGCGGTCGATGCGATGAATGCCGGCAGGCACGTCCTGGTTGAAAAGCCGATGGTTGTCAGCCGGACGCAAATGAACGCGCTTGTCAGCGAGGTCCGCAAACACAGAAAGCTTGTCGTTCTCGAATGTTCCGCCAGGCACACCCGCCTTCAGCCCAAGTTTCACTTCATAAAAAAGATAATAGACGACGGCGGTATCGGCGATGTCTTTCATATACATCACAATCACCTGATGCGAAGAACATTTATCGAATACAATCCCCGCGGCAAATGGTCGCTGAAAAAGCGTCTTGCCGCAGGCGGGCCGTTTTTCGACTGGGGTGAATACGACCTTTCGTTTCATCTGGGCCTGCTGAACGACGTTCCCAAACTCGTTCGTCTCCGCTCGTTTGCTAAAAATGGCATTAAAATCTTCGCAGACCCTTTGATAAAATCTGACGTTGAAGAGCATGGCGCCGCCCTGATGGAATTCGACACAGGGCTTACTTATTACTACGAGCGGGGCGCAGGCGTCCACTGCGAGGTCGCCAACGAAACCCGTATCCTCGGTACGAAGGGCTCGCTGCGGTTCGGTTATTGCAGCTGGGACCCGCCGCAGGTCGAGCATTTCTGGGTGAATAAAAATCGGGTCGAGAAAAGAACCATTCGAAAAATAAATATGTCAAGACACCCCGGCGACCACGCGACCTTGTTAAAACATTTCTTCGACTGCATCGCCGGATATGCAAAACCCGCTATGCCCGTCTCACTCGCCGCAAAACATCTCGATATATTATTCAGGATACTCGGTAAATGACTGAGAAAAGGAGAAAAATTAATACCGGATTATTCCAGCGTGTAGTAGCCATTGTAATGCTGTTGTTTGTAACCGTTTCCGGTGCCGCGGCATCGGACGGATTGAATCCCGCTGATTTCAACAATCCACCACAGAGCGTCAAGCTTCATACATGGTGGCACTGGCTTGACGGGGCGATAACCAGAGAGGGCATTACCAAAGACCTCGAAGCAATGAGGCAGGCGGGTGTTGTGCAGGCGACTATTCTCAACATCGGTCTGTTCGATGGGCGTGATTTTGGAGTCCCGCAGGTCAAATTCAACAGCCCGCAGTGGTACGAGATGTTCCAGTGGGCTTTGCAGGAGGCCAACCGTTTTGGCATCACCATAGGCGCCCACAATTGCGACGGGTGGAGCTCCAGTGGTGGCCCCTGGATACCCCCGGAAATGTCGATGAAGCAGTATGTCTGGACAAAGACAATCGTTACGGGCGGCCGCGACCTTGCGATAGCACTGCCAAAGCCCTATTCAGAACATAACTTCTACCGTGACGTGGCCGTGCTCGCTTACCCCTGCGATGAACCGATTAGCTCTTTTCAGTCGGCCGCACCAAAAGTTACCGTCAACAAAACAAACCATACATCCTGGCTTACTGACGGTAACCCCAGTAGCGCCGTATTGGTCAATCGAGGCGACAAAATCCTGTTCACATTCGATAAACCCTTTGCCGCTGAAAAAATAGTCATCCATCCGCGCAAACGGTTCCTGTGGGGCAGTATGGACGCTTTCAGGAGCAAGTATGTTCTTCGAGCGTCCGATGGCGGCAACAATTTCAGGAAGATAAAAGATATAGAGATAAAGGGCCTTAATCGAACCCTCTCCTTTGAATTCCCCGCGACAACTGCAAAGTTTTATCAACTTGAAATCGGCGAATTATCTGATATCGATTCTTATATGCCGTTCACCATAGCCGAGACGGAGCTGCTCAAAAAAGATGAATCTCCTATGTACAACCCTTCATTACCCTATCATCTCGAGAAGACGGTCTCCGTAAAGTCCGAAAAGCCGGAGTACTTCAGTGTTTTGGCCAAGGCCGACCAGGCCGCTGTATCACATGATAAAGTTGTCGAACTGACAGGCAGGATGTCGCCTGACGGCCAATTGAAATGGGACGCCCCGCCTGGCAACTGGCATATCATACGTTTCGGCTATACTTCAACAGGCGCCGAGAATAACCCGGCCACAAAAGAAGGCCGCGGACTCGAATGTGACAAAATGGACACTTCGGCTCTTGACCTGCACTTCAGGAGTTTTCCTCAGAAGTTGGTCGATGCGGCAGGCAAATACGCCGGCAATACTTTCAAGTTTCTGCTCATCGACAGTTGGGAATGCGGCTATCAGAACTGGACGGAAAGTTTCGCTTCTGAGTTTGAAAAACGCAGGGGCTATAAGCCGGTTGCCTGGCTGCCGGTGCTTTGCGGCCAGACAGTCGATAGCGTCGAACACAGCGAGGCATTCCTCTATGATTTCAGAAAGACCGTTGCCGAACTAATCGAGCAGAACTACTACAAGCACTTCAGGCAACTCTGCCGAAAGGCAAATATCGAAATGCACGCCGAAGTCATATATGGCTCAACCGGCTATCCGCCCCTCGATGTCTTGAAATGCAATAGCTTCGCCGATATGCCTATGTGGGAATTCTGGGCAGGCCACAATAAAAGAACATCATTTCCCGAATACACGGCAGTCGAAAAACCCGAAGCAGTATTTCCTGCTTATGCCTGCCTTTGGTATAACAAACCCGTGCTGGGCGCGGAGGCATATACCGCACAGGCACATTACAGTGAGTCACCCTGGGACTTAAAACCCTTCGGTGACAGGGCCTACTGTTCCGGCGTCAATCAGTTCATTCTCCACAGTTATGTCCATCAGCCGTTCGACAAAAAGCCCGGTATGACCCTTTTAAGGTGGGGCTCGCATTTCAACCGCAACAATCTCTACTGGCAGCATATTAGCGACTGGTTTACCTATCACGCAAGAGTCCAGTACGTGCTGCAGAAAGGAACGATTCAGCCGCAGGTATTGAACTTCGCAGGCGACCAGCTTCCGCAGGCCCTTGAACTTGCCGGCTACTCCCTGCCTGCCGGCTACGACGCTGCGGTTTGCAATTTCGACGTCCTCAAAAACAAAATCGAGCCGAAAGGGGGCTTGCTCCAGATGTCGAATGGCGCAACGTGTCGTATTTTGACCATTCCCAAAGAATCTTCAATGGAGGCGGCGACATTGCGCCGCATTGCCGAACTTGTCGAGAAAGGCGCCGTTCTTTACGGGCCCAGGCCGACCGGCGTGCTGTCGCTGACAAATCGCCGGAAAAATAGCCGTGCGCTTGAAAAGCTCGCAAAGAAAATGTGGGGCAAAATTGACGGAAAGGATGTTACGGAAAATCAGTATGGCAAAGGCAGGGTGATATGGGGTAAGCCGCTTGCCGGGGTATTGCGGGATATGAAAATCCTGCCTGTTTTCGAAGCAAATCCCCACGTGCCGAATACTCTGCTGTACATTCATAAAAAGGTCGGCGACGCCGACGTATTTTTTGTCGTGAACCAGACCGATGCCGAGCTGGACCGCGAATGTCTGTTTGCGACGATGAACCCGACGCTTGAAATCTGGGACCCCCAGCTGGGTACGGTGAGCAAGCCGGCTGGCTGCGTTTTTAAAAATGGAAGGGCTTCCCTGATGGTTTCATTCAAACTGCGGCAGTCCCTTATTTTCATATTCAAGAAAAGCAAGGCAGATAGCCGTATTGCATCGTCGGGTGAGGATAAAAAACCGGGACAGCCCGAAGTATGTGAGCTTAAGGATTTCAGGGCAACCATTGAGTTCTTGCCTGAATATGAGGCCCACATCAAGCCGGTCGAAATCAACGAACTCAAATCCTGGACCGACTTTGAAGACCCTGCAATCAAGTATTTCTCCGGCACGGCCGCCTATACGATACGCTTCACCCCACCGGCGGCCTTCACGTCTAAAACCGATTCTCTGGCCCTGTCTATCGGCACCGTCGGCTCGACGGCTGAGGTCTCTCTCAATGGCCGAAAACTCGGGTTTGTCTGGCGGCCCGACTCGACCTTTGACGTAACGGGATTGTTAAAAGGAGATGCCGAAAACCTGCTGGAAATCAGGGTCGCAAATGTGTATCGTAACCGTTTTATCGGGGATTTTATTGAGTTCGGCAAGCCACAGAATATCTGGACTTCCGCCCCGGTAGAAATGTACCTTGACAAAAATAAACCCTTGAAACCCTCAGGGTTGCTCGGGCCGATAAAACTGCTCAAGATCAGGTGAGGTGTACGTAGAAATGACCAAGTCAATATCGACCGGTGACGATTTTCAAAGGGCGGTGAAGCTCATAGATGGAGCGACAAGCTGTCTTATTACTACCCACACCAAGCCCGACGGCGATGCAATCGGCTGTTGCGTTGCTCTAAGCGAGGTCCTTGCGGCGATGGGCAAAAAGACGCAAATTCTATTGCTTTCCCCGCTGCCTCAGTGGTATGGCTTTCTGCTACCGCATAAAGTGCCGGTGCTCGGACGGGATATAACTCCTGAAGAGGTTGCGGCAGGCCGGCTGGGGCATTTCGACCTGATTATTATTGCTGATACCAATAGCTACAGCCAGCTTCCGAAACTCGAAAACTATCTGAAGCAAAAATCCGCCCCCGTCCTTGTTATAGACCACCACGCGACCGCCGATGGACTCGGTAATGTCGAGATTGTCGATTCTAACGCTTCCGCGGCAAGCTCGATAGTATTTGACCTGCTCAAATTCGCCTGCTGGCCCGTCACCCCTAAAATCGCCGAGGCGATTTTTGTCGGCATCGCCACTGATACCGGCTGGTTCCATTTTAACAATACCGACACCGCGGTTTTCCGCTCCTGCGTGGAACTGGCCGAACTCGGCGCAAACCCTTCCCAAATTTATCACAGCATCTTCCAGAGTTACTCCCAACACCGGCTTCGTTTAATGACCGCTATGCTCAATACCCTTGAGCTGCACTTCGACGGCCGGTTCGCGACCCAGCATCTTACGCAGCAGGATTTCAAAAATACCGGCGCCAAATACGAGGATACCGAAAACCTCATCGACGAATGCCAGCGCATCGGCTCAGTCAAAGTGTCGGCCCTGTTCGTCGAATTGGCCGACGGCAGAATCCGCTGTTCTCTTCGCAGCAGGGGCGATGTTAACGTCTGCGAAATCGCTCAAAGGTTCGGCGGCGGAGGCCACCCTTCGGCCGCAGGAACATACCTCCCGGCGCCCGTCGATAATGCAAAAATGCTCATACTAAGCGAAGTAAAAAAGCACTTTGAGCATTAGTCCTTTGAGATAACGCCTTTTTCAAAAACTAAACCCCCGCGGCGGCTTTTGGCCGCCGTCGGGGGAAAATATAGTTAATGTTTCGGGAAGCGATTGTTTACTTGGTCTTAACTATCGCCAGGGCACTGGTTATCTCGTCGTAAATCTTCCGCGACCTTTCTTCGTTACCGAATACTCCTACCTGTATGCTGTATTGAGTTTTCTGGCCCTCTGTCGGCTTGATTTTAACAACTATCAGCTCGTTGTCGGCGCTTTTGGCAATTACTTTTGCTGCGAATACGTCTTTCGCCTTGTCGGTAATACTAAGCTGCAGCTTGTCCATCGCCTGAAGTGTGGACGCATAAACCGCATCCATATCCTTGCTTGACATCGCCCACAGCTTGCCGTTCTGGTAAACGCCGGCATCGGTGCTTACTATCGTCGGTGCGCACCCGATAACGCCTATTACCAGAATTGCCTCCATACATATCAGCATCGCTCTTTTCGCCAACATCTTTTTGTCTCCTTTCAATTACACTATTGTGTAGGTTCAGACCCCCTTACTTTTGGGTCCCAAATGCTGCCGGATTATACCTTTCCTTTTGTTGGGATGCAACTAAGCAATATCCCGCCTTGTCGTTAGGTAATTGCTTAGTTTTCTCATAAATACGGCATCCACTGCATCTTTTCATATAATCTCTAAAACAGGGATATTTTGCCGGGCGAACCCTTTATAGGGGCTATCACATAAGGGCTTGCGGGGTTAAAAAAAATTATAAAAAATCTTATAAAAAATGTTGACGTGCTGTCGATAACGTATTATGCTTGATGTGCTAAAGCCGGCGCATTTGTTATTACTGGCCGGTGGATGAGGGTAGAAGGAAAAAGGTGAATTTGAGCAGAAATTTTAGAAACCTGAAGATTTTGCCTTAAATAAGGTAGTGGAATTATACCCAGAACCGCTGCCGGTAAGGCGGCG
The DNA here is from genome assembly GCA_964536225.1 of uncultured Pirellulales bacterium. Classification (GTDB taxonomy): domain Bacteria; phylum Planctomycetota; class Phycisphaerae; order Sedimentisphaerales; family Anaerobacaceae; genus Fen-1362. The sequence goes on along the minus strand of CAZHVR010000028.1, from coordinate 745 downwards.
GTTTTTTTGTTGCTCTTTTTTAATTCAATAGTTAAACTATCCGGCCTCGATTTCATTGTCGATTCTAAGTTCTATTGTTACAATCGCAAGTTGACAATCTGAAATCGGCAATTGTATTCGGGCTCGTAGCTCAGTTGGTTAGAGCGCACGCCTGATAAGCGTGAGGTCGGAAGTTCGAATCTTCCCGGGCCCACTTCCGAATTTAGAATTCAAAATTCAGAATTCTAAATTCCCGCGAAGCGGGCACGGGGACGTAGCTCAACTGGGAGAGCGTTGGCTTTGCAAGCCAGAGGTTGCCGGTTCGATCCCGGTCGTCTCCATTAATGCCGTGGCGTAGTCCTTGGACGAAACCGGGGCATTGTTGTAGGTTAGCCCAAAGGTTAATCCTTTGTGTTAACAGGTAACGTTGTTTGGCAAGTTAATATGCGGGTGAAATGTAAAAGTGTTAGGTTTTTCCTAACGCCGTTTTACAAAGTAGAGCGCAATGGATATCTAAACTCACTCATTTTAGACCAGTCATAAATGATATGGTCAAGTTACTAAGGGTGTATGGGGGATGTCTTGGTGCCGAGAGGCGATGAAGGACGTGGCTGACTGCGATAAGCCCGGGGCAGGTGTCTAGCAACCGTTAATCCCGGGATCTCCCAATGGGGAAACCCGACAGCAGCGGGCAACCGTCTGTTGTCATCATCGGCTGAATGCATAGGCCGATTGAGGCGAACGCAGGGAACTGATTCATCTAAGT
>CAZHVR010000027.1:0-31731 GCA_964536225.1 uncultured Pirellulales bacterium | reverse complement strand
AATTATTTTGTTAACAGTTGACACGGCTCTGCTTCATAGGATTACACGGATTTTTATAAGCCACAGAGCACACCCACCTAAAGGCGAGGCCTCGCCGATGGCGGACGGACAGCGTATAGAGATTGCCACGGCCGACGGGCCTCGCAATGACAAACTGGATTCCCGCTCCGCCGCAGGCGGATAAATTTCGCGGGAATGACAAACGGGAAATAAACCCCCTGCAATGCAGGGGGCTAAATATCTGGACCCCCTGCTGCACAACCAAGGAAGCAGGTTCTCGTGGGCAGGCGAGGGGATAAGGAAGTTAACCGGACAGGGTAGCCCAGCGGAATTTGGCGGAGGATGAGCGTGGATTCGATTCGATTTCTTCAAATCGCGGGGTGATGGGGTCGTCGGCTGCTGACTGGTATGTGCCGGAACGGAGGCCGGCACGAAAGGCCTTTTTGACGATACGGTCTTCTCCGCTGTGAAAGCTGATTATGCCAATTCGGCCTGCAGGACTCAGGCAGTATGGTACGAGTCGTAAAAGTTCTTTTAAGGCGCCAAGCTCGTCATTGACTAATATGCGCAGTGCCTGGAACGTGCGGGCGGCAGGATGCAGCGAGGGGTATTTCGAGGCGCGACGATTTTTTTGCCAGGTTTTCCTGATAATCCCCTTAGCGTCGAAAATAATATCGACGAGCTGTGAGGTCCGCGTAACCGGCTGGTCGGCACGGCGGGCAACGAGCAGGCATGCGATTTTTTGATGGTCCGGCTCGTCGGCCAGCTCCAAAAGGGCCCTGGATAATTTTTCTTCGGAGAGGGTGTTGAGTAAGTCCGCAGCGGTTTGTTTGAGGCGGTCATCCATACGCATATCGAGAGGGCCATCGTATTTGTAGCTCATTCCGCGGTCGGGATTGTCGATTTGCATACTTGAGACGCCGAGGTCGGCGAAAATAATGTCGCAGCCGACGAGATTTTCTTTTTTAAGCACCTTGGCGATGCCGGCGAAGTTGCTGCGATGGAAACTGACGGCTAAGCCACAGGCGGCTAAACCGCTCAGTCGAAGGCGGGTTCGTTCAAGCTCGGCGTTATCGATATCGAGGGCGATTAATTTTCCGGTTAGGCCGACGTGCCTTAAAAAAACGGAGGCGTGGCCTCCGTATCCGACGGTGCAGTCAACGATGATATCGCCGGGTTTGGGTTTGAGGCAGGCGATAATCTCGTCGGTCAGGACGGGGATATGTGAGCCGGCGGGGGTTTTACCTTTCGCGAGCAGATGCTCTTTTATTTGGGGGTAGGCCGAGATATTGTGCTCCTTGTATTTCTGGCGGTAGCTTTTCGGGTGAGTGCCGGTGTACCTGGGGCGGCGTGGACGTTTGAATGCGGGCTTATCGCCATTAGCAGATTTGTCAGAGGCGTTCATATAAACTTAACCCTTTGTGAAACCTTCCCGCTGAAAATTCCGTTCTTGTTCAACTACGAAATTTATATGAGGTCCCTGATTTGTTGTCAAAGATTAAAATGCAGCTAACAGCGGACAGCGAATAGAGATTGCTTCGGTCGACAACGGCAAAGTGGATTCCCGCTTGCGCGGGAATGACAGAAAGCAATCCTCACATCTGCAACCCCCGGCGAAGCCGGGGGCTAAACGATGCGGAGTAATCCCGCCATTTGCCATCGGGCACAGAAAGTCCCTGCCTTTGTCAGATTGATAAAACTATCCAGCGGTATAAAAAGTTATATGTACTGGCAGCTCAGCCGACGTTAATTGTAATCAACAAGCCAGGCATCGGCCAACAAGGCAAAATCCACCAGATTTACAGCACCGTCCCGGCTGATATCAGCATCCATGCCCGGCATCTTTTCTTCCAGAGCATGTATGTAAGTCACCGAGATTACATCTATATCAGGCGGTATCGTGTATGCCATATCGCCGGCTACATAGATAAAACTGCGCGGACTATTGGGAATATCAGCTACGACAAAAGAGTAAGAGTCGTTCGGCCCGACGACAAACGAGCCCGGAAAATCGGTAAAGGGGTTTTCGTTGTCGAAAGGAATCAGGTTAACATCCAATAGCTGCTGCTGCTCAGACGGATTGTACCATCTCGCGCCGATAAAAGCCCTTACATTGCTGAGTGTAATCGCAATATTCGGGTCGATATTTTCAAAGATATACGTCGAGGTATGAGTATCGTCGATATTCATAATCATGTTGGGGTCAAATCTGAACGCATGGTCAGGAATAATCTGCGGACCTGCGCTGTCGAGAGCAGTGCTGGAAGAAGAATCATACAGCGCCTCTACTTCATAAAGGCAAAAACTGCAATCATCATTCAACTGTGCCTCCGCTTTAATCGTGGTTGAGTGATCAGGATGAAGATGGCAATCATATCGTCTTGCCCTGCCGCGCCAGGCGTCTCCGTTACCGTTCTCATCGTACTCACAATAGGCCTGATCACAACAACTCTCATTTTCCAGCCACGTATCCGTCGTCTCCATCCAATATTGCTCCTTTTTGCTTTCGGGAACACCGAATTTATACAATAACTCATCGACGTCCTGGCTTTTGTTATTTGTAAAGTTTTCCGAGGCGGACTTTTGAACGGACGCCTTTACCGCCATACCGGAAAAGGCGACAGTCAAAAATACCAGGGCGGCAAATATTAATATTTTACAATTTGACCCTGCATTTGCAGACAAACGAACATTCTGGTTTTGATATGAAAACAGCATTGTTTTTTCTCCTCTCAATAAAAAACACACTTTTTACCCTGTCATTAAATCTGCCGAAGTTCAGGCCATCAGTCATCCTCCAAAACACAGCTATCCCCCGTTAGCACTAACTGTAACCGCATTGCTCTGCAGATATACCCGTCCCGGGCAGAACACATAAGCACATAATATTTGCCGGTCGGTGCATGTCAAGACATTATTTTCAGAAAAACTTCTGAAAGCATACCTATACAGACAGAGCCAATTAACGCAAAATGCTCTAATATGCAACGACATAATAAACGGCTGAAGGTCCTCAAGCCCAAAGCACAAGTTTTTTCTCGACTTTCACCTGTCGGGCAAAAAGGGCGTGGACCCCTGCCTGTGACATAGAGATCTGGCAAGGGCAAAAAGACGTAAGCCCTTAAACAAAAAGGAGTTGTGGCTGTTTTTCAAAGCGGGCAAGAGGGGGAAAATGAAGATTTTTGAATGCGGGCTGATAAAAAGCGGAGGGTGTTCGGGGAAAATCAACCAATGACGAGTATTTAAGATAATCCCGATACAAGAGAGATTGCTTCGTCGTACCGATACCCGCCTGCGGCAGGTAAAAATCGGGACTCCTCGCAATAACACAGAAATGAGCTTGTTGTCATTGCGAGCGAAGCAATCTCAACTTTTCGACGTGTCCTTTGGTCAGCGACTCACGGGGACATCGGCGACGTAATCGATGGGGTCGGTAAGGCCCGCTTCGCGGAAGCCCTTGAGGCGCAGCCGGCAGGAATCACACCGGCCGCAGGAACGGCCATTCTTGTCGGGGTCGTAGCAGCTATGGGTGAGGGAATAATCCACGTCGAGTTTCATACCGCAGAGGATTGTCTGTGCCTTGGTCATATTTATCATCGGGGTATGAATCTTTAACTGGCCTTTTTGCTTAGTCCCGGCGACGGTGGCGAGATTGGCGAGGTTTTCGAACGCCTGGACGTATTCATGCCGGCAGTCGGGATAGCCGGAGAAGTCGGTAGCGTTGAAGCCGGTGAAGATATCGAATGCACCGATGACCTCTGCCCATGCGAGTGCATAGCTCAGGAATATGGTGTTTCGGGCAGGGACATAAGTCAGCGGGACCGAATCCGTATCACCAAGGTCGTGTCTGTCTTTGGGGACTTCGAGGTTGAGGTCGGTAAGTGCCGAGCCGCCGATGGCTCCCATATCGATGGGTATAATCTTGTGCTCGACGGCGCCCATTTCTCTTGCTATATTTTTAGCGGCGTCGACTTCGCGCTGGTGTCTCTGGCCGTATCTGAAGGTGAGGGCATAGAGCTCGAAACCCTCGTCTTTTGCGATGGCCATAGTGGTGGCCGAATCGAGTCCGCCGCTAAGCAGCACTATCGCTTTATCCTTTCGTGTTGCCATTTCGGGTCCTTTCTTGTGGGGGCGTGGTATATATATTATAATAAATCGTTAATTATTTGCCAGAGTTAAGAGATGAAAGCCAAGACGAAAGTGGAAATGTTCGAAAACCCGTATCCGGGGCGGAAGTACTGGATTACGATAAGGTGCCCTGAATTTACGAGCGTCTGCCCGCGGACGGGCCAGCCGGATTTCGGTGAGATAATAATCGAGTATAGTCCGGATAAAACGTGCATAGAGCTTAAAAGTTTGAAGATATATATGCAGAGCTACCGCAACAGGGGCGTATATTATGAGGCGTTAACGAACGAGATATTAGAAGACCTCAGCACGGCGTGCAGGCCGAGGCATATGAAAGTGACATCGAGATTCACGCCGAGAGGAGGCATTACAACGGACGTAGTAGCTGAATACAATAAAAAAACGGTTCGAAAGAAGTTGCGTCGGACGTAAAACGTCATATAATTCGCAACCGCAGGCCGATGGACAAAATGAACGGTACAACCGGCAGATAAACAGGTCCAAGCAAGAGGTGAGGAAATGAGCATAACATTCCATTGTGAGCATTGCGGCAAAAAGATAGAGGCGCCGGACAATGCGGGGGACAAGTGGGGGAAGTGTCCGGGTTGCAAGAACAAGGTATATGTTCCGAGCAAGCAGCAAGAGGAGGAAGAAGAGCTTCGACTTGCGCCGCTGGACAGTGAGGACGAGCGGAGGAAAAAGGAGCTAATGGCGGAGACAGTCCGCCTTCAGGAGGAGATAATGAGCGAGACCAATGCGCCCGAGGAGGGCGCCGGGGGCAGAAAGGAAACAGCAGGGGCAAAGCCCGAGGGGCTCAGCGAGGCGGAGCTGACGACCATCATAATCGGCTATCTGCGTCAAATGGCAGACGGCGACCTCGAGATGGCGGAACAAACGGCGACGGTGATAATACCCAACAGCAAAAAGGCGGTCAAAATACTGGAACGCATCGCGTTAAGCCAGATACCTGAGCCGGAGCTTGCGGACATACCGCAGCAGGTTTTATCGGGCCTGATAAAGGAGCTTCGGGGTCGGCTACGGTAAGGGCAGCGTTCGCTTATTTTCGATAATCAATTCTCACAGGCGTGATTTGGCCGGACGGGGGTTATACTCTATATTTTAAGCAGGAGAGGGAGTGCAGTCCAATTTTCTCTTTATGACACACCGGGAAAGGGACTTGCTATGGGAAGAGGGCCAATTCTTGTTCACGTCACGCACGAGGCGGCGGCGAAGGTGGGCGGCATAGGTGCCGTCCTGAGCGGGTTATTCACCTGCAAGTCATATCTCGATTCGGTCGGGCGTTCAATCGTAATAGGGCCATTGTTTACCAGTGAGGGTTCGGTTCTGGACCGGCTGGGGGAAGGCGGTGAAGTTCTTTATTCATCGCTCGACGGACTGGTCAATACGGGGTACGCATCGGCGTTTCGAAAGATTGAAAATTTTTACAACGTTGGGATTGTTTACGGCAGACGGACGTTTGCCGAAAGTCCCGGCGCGCCGGGAGGAGTCAAAAGCTCGCCGGAAGTGGTGCTTGTCGATATCAGGCGTGCGGACACGGGGCCGGTCAACGAATTCAAGAGGCATATGTTCGAGGCGTTCGGGATACGCAGCGACGTTTATGAGAACCTGTGGGAATACGAACAGTATGTTCGGCTGGCGCCTGCGGCAATGGCGGTGCTGCGAGCGATAGGGGCGGCGACGGACAATACAGTGGTAATATCGCACGAGTATATGGGGATGCCGACGGCGCTTGCGGCGAAGCTGGAGCACTGCTGCGAATACAAGACGGCATTTTACGCGCACGAGGTGGCGACGATGCGTAAAATCGTCGAGGAGCACCCCGGGCACGATACGATGTTTTACAACGTCATGCGCAGGGCACATGAGCAGCAGCTCTACGTCAACGACGTGTTCGGGGACCAGAGTCAGTATTTCAAGCACCCGTTAGTGGAGGCGTCGAAATACTGCGACGTAATTTTTGCGGTGGGCAAACAAATAGCTGACGAGCTGAAGTTTCTTTCGCCGGAGTTCGAGAAGGAGGACATAAGCGTAGTTTACAACGGCATACCGGCATACAAGATAAACGCAGAGGAAAAGCTGGTTTCCAAGCGCAGATTGCAGCAATACTGCGAGAATCTTTTGGGTTACAGGCCTGATTTTATTTTTACGCACGTGACACGGTTAGTCCAGAGCAAGGGGCTCTGGCGGGACCTGCGGGTCCTGGAACACCTTGATGAGGCGTTCGGAAGTGCGAAGCTCGGGGCAGGCAAGACAGCGGTTATGCTTCTGGTTTCGACGGAGGTTTGCCAGCGTCGCAGCAGAGATATTTTTGAGATGGAGGCGAAGTATAACTGGCCGGTGGCGCACAGGGAGGGATGGCCTGACCTGTCGGGAGGAGAGGCGACGTTCTATACGGCGATACAGGAATTCAACGCCAAGAGCAGGAACATCAAGGTCGTTTTCATCAACCAGTTCGGCTTCAGCAGGAGATTCTGCGGCAACAAGATGCCGGAGGAAATAGAATTTTTAGACCTTCGGAAAGGGACGGACGTCGAGTTCGGGCAGAGCATCTATGAGCCGTTCGGCATCGCGCAGCTTGAGCCGCTTACGTTCGGGGGCATTTGTGTTTTCAGCAGCGTGTGCGGGTGCAACGGTTTTGCCCGTGACGCTATAGCGGGCATCCGGCGAAGGAAAAACAAAGGGACGAGGAACATTATCGCGGCCGATTACACGGCCGTGGACGGACAATTCCCGGGTGTCGAGGATTTATTGCAAATCGACAGGAACGTTCGCGACCAGATAGAGAATTGCGTAAGCGGCGAGGTGGCGGAGGACATACTCAAGCTTTTGCCGAAGAACGAAGGTGAACTTGAGGAGATGGTCGAGAACGGCTACTGCATAGCAGAGAACATGAACTGGGACGTTGTAGTGAGCAGGTATCTGCTGCCTGGGCTGGAGAAGATTTTAAACAAAAAGCAGCCGGCGGCCGTCAGCGCCGCGGTATAATTGCTTAGCCAAAGACGCAGAGAATACACACGTCAACGAAAAAGCAGAATGTCCCCCTTTTCCCCTTCTTTTCTTCTGTTGACCAAGTGAGTGTTTATGAATAAGCTTTCGGTGATGGGCAATTCGGGAAAAAAGGCGATAATCGGGATTGTCGGGGGGATGTGTTCGGGCAAGAGCACAGCGGCGAGGGAACTGGGTAAGCTGGGCTGCGCGGTAATCGACGCAGATGAAATCGCACATCAGCTTCTCGATAATAGTGATGTTCGGGAAAAGGTGGTGCAGGTATTCGGCGAAGAGGTTCTGGATAAAGAGGGTAAAGTCAGCAGGGCTGAACTGGCAAAGACGGCGTTTAGCGATGCCGATGAACTTGCGCTGCTGACGGAGATACTGCATCCGCCGGCGCTGGAGAGGGTGGAGGAGCTGATAGGCAGGTACGAGGGTGAGCAGGGAGTCAAGGCGATAGTGCTGGATATGCCTTTATTGGTCGAGGTGGAGTGGGAAAAAAAATGCGATTACGTAATTTTTATCGACTGCGAAGACCGAAAACGGCTCGAAAGGGGCCAAAAAACGGGGGTTTTTGGCGTCGAAGAGCTAAAAAAACGAGAAAATCTTCAAATTTCTCTGGACAAAAAGAAACACATCGCCGATAATGTAGTCGATAACAATTCCGACTTATCGAGCTTGTCCAAACAAATCGCGAATATATTCTCAGAAATTATGGATAAGAGGTAAGCGGGGTTTTAATGCAGCTTGATTAACCGGGTGGTCTGTATCGGCGGGCAAGAAGCCCGCACCACGAAAAAGCTCGTGCCGGCGAGGGCAAGATTTTGAAGAGGCCCTAAAAGAGAGCGCCGGGACAAGGCAAAATCCGAAAAAATCCAATCAGTCAAACATCCCGCGAGGCAACAGCGGGTCAACATTATCGCAGTATTAACCCTTAGCAGTAAAGGAAACGACAATGGCCAAAGGCAGCGGAAAAGGCAGGAGAAAAAGAAGAGAAACCAACGAAGCGGAATTAAACGGTCCAGAGAAGCAGTCGGAGACCCCCAGCGAGGGGGCAGCGGCGGCCGAGGAGAATTCGGCGGGCGTTGCGACCACCAACGGCCCGGCCAGGCAGAAGACCGAAGAGGAATCCACTCACGAGAAATACGAGCGGATAAAGAAGGGGCAGCTTTATCTTACGGACCTTCAAAAGCTCAACGTGTCCGAGCTGCACGCGATGGCCAAAAAGGAGAACATCACCGAATATACCGCGCTTAAAAAGCAGGAGCTGATATTCCGCATATTGAAGGAGCGGATACGTCAGAACGGTCTGATGTACGGCGAGGGTGTGCTGGAGGTGCTTCCGGACGGATACGGGTTTTTGCGGAACCCGGACTATAATTACCTTTCCAGCCCGGACGATATTTACGTATCGCCATCGCAGATAAGGCGTTTCGGGCTGCGGACGGGCAACGTCGTATCGGGCCAGATTCGGCCTCCGAAAGACTCGGAAAAATACTTTGCGCTATTGCGGGTGGAGGCAATCAACTTCGAGGACCCTGACAGATTAGCGGAAAAGACGGTATTCAGCGACCTGACGCCTTTACATCCCCTGGAACGGCTGATTCTTGAGACGACGCCTGAAGAGGTGAACATGCGGATAATCGATATGGTAACACCGGTGGGCAAGGGGCAGCGAGGACTGATAGTGGCGCCGCCGAGGACGGGCAAGACGGTTTTGCTGCAGAAGATGGCCAACGCGATATCGACAAACAACCCGCAGATAAAGCTGATTGTTCTTTTGATAGACGAGCGGCCCGAGGAAGTGACGGAGATGGAGCGCAAGACGGCCCCGGACGTTGAGGTGATAAGCTCGACATTCGATGAGCCGGCCGCCAGGCATTGCCAGGTCGCCGAGGTTGTAATCGAAAAGGCAAAGCGATTAGTCGAATACGGCCACGACGTGGTGATACTTCTGGATTCGATTACGCGGCTGGCGCGGGCATACAATTCCGAAATGCCGCATTCGGGTAAAATCCTCACCGGCGGCGTCGATGCAAGCGCAATGCAGATGCCGAAGAAATTCTTCGGCGCAGCGAGGAAGGTCGAGGAAGGCGGGTCACTGACGATTTTTGCGACGGCCCTGATAGACACCGGCTCGAAGATGGACGAGGTGATTTTCGAGGAGTTCAAGGCGACGGGCAATATGGAGCTGCACTTGGACAGGAAATTGGTTGACAGGCGGGTGTGGCCTGCGATTGACATCAGCAGGAGCGGAACGAGAAGGGAAGAGCTGCTTCTGGCGCCCAAGGAGCTCGAGCTGACATACCGTCTGCGAAGGGTTCTCAGCGAAATGAACCAGGTCGAGGCGGTGGAGCTTTTGAAGAGCCGATTGGCCAAGTGCAGGACCAACGCGGAATTCCTGATGACGATGAACATCGATTAGCAGGCATCGGCGGGGCTTGCCTCGCCCTACAACTGCTTTACATTAAGTAACTACTTGGTTAAGATTGAAATCCGGCAGACAAACACCTGCCGGATTTTTTTTGCTGGGAAACATTATGGCTGAAGAACTTTCGAAAGTTTACGACCCCAAAGTAACAGAAGAAGAGTCAAACAGGATTTGGCTCGATGGTGATTACTTTCACGCGGAAGCCGACGGTGAAAGACAAAAGCCCTACACGATAGTCATACCGCCGCCTAACGTTACGGCGCCGCTTCACCTGGGTCACGCCCTGAACAACACGCTGCAGGACGTTCTTATCCGCTATCACAGGATGCGGGGTTTCAATACGCTGTGGATGCCGGGGACGGACCACGCAGGGATAGCGACGCAGACGGTCGTCGAGAAACGAATCTTAACCGAAGAGGGCAAAAAGCGGACGGATTTCCAGCGGGAGGAGTTCGTAGGACGAGTGCAGGCGTGGAAAGACGAATACGAGGCCAGGATTATCGAGCAACTCAAGGCGATGGGATGCTCGTGCGACTGGCAGCGGACGCGATTTACGATGGACGAGGTATGCGCGCGGGCAGTAAGGGCGGCTTTTTTCAAGCTTTTCAAGGACGGCCTGATTTACCGGGGCAAACGGTTAGTCAACTGGGACCCGGCGACGCAAACGGTTTTAGCAGACGACGAGGTCGAGCACGAGACGGTGCAGGGGCATTTCTGGTATATGCGGTATCCGCTGGTCGAGCCGGTCGATGCAGGCGGCAAAAGGGTCGAGTATGTCACCGTAGCGACGACACGGCCAGAGACGATGTTAGGCGATACGGCGGTAGCGATGAACCAGGCGGACCCGCGGGCGAAATTGCTTGTGGGTAAAAAGGTGCGGCTACCAATCGTGGGAAGGATTATACCGATAATCGCCGACGAGCACGTTGTTTTGCCCGACCCGAACAGCGAGGACGAGAAGGCGAAATTTTCGACGGGTTTTTTGAAGGTAACGCCGGCACACGACCCGGATGACTGGGAAATTGGGCAAAGGCAGAATCTCGAAGTGATAAACGTAATGGCGCCCGATGGCTCAATTAGTGATAAATACGACTGGAAGGACTGGGAGCAGATTAAAAATCCGGACGTCGAAAAGCTTATCGGGATGGACCGTTTCGAGGCGAGGGAGGCCATCGTCGAGTGGTTCCGAGGAGAGGGGCTTTTGGAAGAGGTGAGGCCTTATACCCACGAGGTGGGCCACAGCTACCGAAGCCACGTCCCCATCGAGCCGTATTTGTCGGACCAGTGGTATATCGCGGTCAAGAAACCGATTGAGCATCTTGAGAAAAAATTTGGTAAAGGAATGATTGAAGGGACGGATGTTCCGGCAAACTCATTAGCCGGTTTGGCGCTGAAGCCGTTATTGGACGGGAGAGTGCGATTTATTCCGGAGCGTTACGCCAAGACGTATCAGGCGTGGCTTGAGAACCTTCGCGACTGGCCGATAAGCAGGCAGCTCTGGTGGGGACATAGAATACCGATATGGTATTGCCAAAAGTGCGAACAAATCAATTCAGGATTCGAGGACCCCAAAGAGTGCGAGAAATGCGGCAGTAACGAATTAGTTCAGGATACCGATGTTCTCGATACGTGGTTCAGTTCGGCGTTGTGGCCGTTTAGTACATTGGGGTGGCCGGAGGAAAGCCCGTTATTGAAGACGTTTTATCCGGGGGACGTTCTCTGCACGGCGCGTGAAATCATCACGCTGTGGGTGTCGCGAATGGTGATGATGGGGCAGTATTGCGCGGGCGATATATCTTTCAAGGACGTGTATATCCACGCGATGATACAGGATGGCGAAGGGCGCAAGATGAGCAAGAGCTTGGGAAACGGCATAGACCCGCTTGTCGCCATCAACAGCCACGGCGCCGACGCGATGCGGTTTACCCTAGCCAGTATGACGACCGACACACAGGACATTCGTATGCCGGTCGAGCAGATGACGCTGCCCGACGGCAGGGTCGAGAACACGTCGCCGAAGTTCGACGTGGGGAGAAATTTCTGCAACAAGCTGTGGAACGCGTCGCGATTTGCGATGATGAATCTCGAAGGCGTCAACCCGGACGATTTCGACAAGGGCAAGCTGACGATTACGGACAAGTGGGTATTGTCGCATCTGGCGAAAACCATCGCGGAAGTAACCGACGGGCTCGACAATTTCAAATACAATGAGCCGATGAATGCGATTTATAGATTTTTCTGGAACGATTTCTGCGACTGGTACCTCGAATGGGCCAAGCCGAGAATGAGCGATGAGGCGCAAAAACCCGTTGCGCAGAACGTGCTTGCCTTTGTGCTGGACCAGGTGCTTCGGCTTTTGCATCCTTTTGTGCCGTTTATTACCGAGGGAATCTTTCAGAAGCTAAATGAAATCGCCCCGAAAAGGGGCCTCAAGGCAACAGCGGAATTAAAAGGTTCAAAGGCAATTGTCGCAGCGGAATGGCCGGAGAGGATTGACTCGCTTACAGATGAGGACGCCGAGCAGGAGATTGATAAAATCCAGACGGTAATCCGGGCGATACGGGACATAAGGAGCGAGTACAACAAGGCGCCGGCCGAGAAGCTTATCGCCTCGGTCAGCGCGCCGGCCGACATTTGCGATTGTTTGAACGCCAACAGTGGGCTTATAGAGCAATTAGCGAGATTGAAGGAATTCAGCGTAACCCAATCGGCCGAAAAACCGAAGAACGCCGCAGCAACGATAGCTGGGCAGATGCAAATTTACGTGCACGAGGCGATAGACGTCGAGGCCGAGCGGAAACGGCTGACCAAACAGAAAGAGCAGGTCGAGCAGGCCAAAAAGAGCACTGAGGCCCGCCTTGCCAACAAAAATTTCACCAGCAAGGCCAAGCCGGAGGTCGTTGCGGGGGCAAGGGAAAACCTGGCCAAGCTGACCGAACAACTGAAGGCGATTGAGAAACATCTTGCCGAACTGGAGAATTAAAAAGGGAACGAAACAATGGATATCGAAGTCGAACTTTCGAAGATAATCATAAACGAGGCATCGGACCAGCAGGTGATAGTCCTCAAGGAGCGTTACGGGCAGCGGAGCTTTCCGATAGTGATAGGTATAGTGGAGATATTCGCGATAGACCGGCGTCTGAAGGGCATCACGCCGCCGAGGCCGATGACGCATGATTTATTGGACCGCGTGATTCAAACGCTGGGCGCGAAAATCGAAAGAATAATAGTAAACGACCTTCGCAATCATACTTTTTACGCCAGGATAGTGCTGAGCATGAACGGGAAAATCGTGGAAGTCGATTCCCGGCCTTCGGACGCGATTGCGCTGGGGGCGGCGACGAATGCGCCTATTTTTGTTTCTGAGCAGGTTTTTGAGAAGATGAACGAGTAGAGAAGCCGGACATCAGCAACAGGACCACGGCGATACAGAGCATAGAATCGGCCACGTTGAAGGCAGGCCAGTGTTTGCCGGGCCAGTAAACCACGTCGATAAAATCCCTCACACGCCCGTCGTGAAACAGCCGGTCGTAAAGGTTTCCGCATATTCCGGCGGCAAACAGGGCAAGGGCGACCTGGATGATTTTGAGGTGAGCCCCCCCGAAGAGAAATATAGAAAACACAACCGCCAGGGCCGCGACAGACACCGCCACCAGCAATGTTCGCTGGCCGGCAGCGATTCCGAATGCAGCGCCCGGATTTTGAGCAAGCTGGAAGCTAAGGAAGCCCTTTATAACAGTGAAGCCCTGCTGAGGCGAGTCAGCAAGCCAGTCGAAGACGGCGCTTTTCGACAACAAATCGAAGGCAAGGCCGGCTATTAAAATGGGCCAGAAGAGCAGGTGCGAGGAGACGGAGGAGGCTGTCCTTTTGCCGTTATCTTCTGTCATCGACCTGTTTTACTCCGGGGGATTATTGGGAATACTTTTCTATTAGCTGGAGGAGGCGGTCGCGTTTGGGCTGGTCGGGATTGATCCTTAGGGACTGTCGCCACAATTCGACGGCCTGTCTTTTGAGGTCGGGGTCGTCATCCTTAATCGCCACCAGCATATATGTGACACCGAGGCCACGGTATGCCTCCCAGTCGCGGCTGTTTAACTCGATGGCTTTTCTGTAGTTTACGACGGCCTGGTCGAGGTCGTTTAGCCGGAGAAAACAATAGCCGAGATACTGCCAGGCGGAACTGTTGTCCGGCTGCATCTGCGTTAAGGCAGTAAGAATCTCTTTGGCCGGCTCGATGCGATTTGTCCGCAGATAGGCAACAGCCAGCGACATCATAACAGCGGGGTCGCCGCTGTTTATTTCAAGCGCGCGCTTGTATGAGCGGACGGCCTGCTCGTAGTCCTTTTGCGAGTCGTAGATTTGGCCCAGAAGCTGCTGAAGCTGGACTGCGTCAGGGTTGATTATTTCGGCCTTTTTACCATAGTCGAGGGCCTCATTGTAGTCCTTTATCTGGTAAAGGCACTGGGCGGTATTGAGGTTCGCTTCGAAACTGTCGGGTTTGATCTGGGCGGCCCTGCGGTAAGCATTTACGGCAAGGGTGAAGTCCTTCATTGTCTGATATACCCGGCCGAGTGAGAAATAATCCTTGAACGACCAGGGATTGAGCTTTGTTGCGTATTCATACGAGGCAGCGGCTTTGGGGTAATCCTTCATCTGCTCGTAAATTTCACCCAGCAGCGAGTGTGCGAGGGAGAAATTTTTGTCAATTTCCACGGCCCTGTTGAGTTTTTTGACGGCGCTTTCGTCCTCATTATGCTCTCTTAGTGTAACGGCATCGACGTAAAGGTCAACGGCCTGCTGGCGAGACGCACAGCCGGCGGCAGATAAAAGGGCAAGACATCCAATTGTTATACAGAGCCGAAGCTGTCTATCTGACATTTAACCTTCCCACTTAAACAGGGCCTGAAGTAAACTCGTCTTAAATATATCGTCATAAGGCATTATAAGTTCTTGAATTATATCGCGATAAAACACTCCAGTCAAAAACTTTCGCGTTTCTGCATGTCAGGTTAAATCAGGCAAACCTTTGACTTTTCAGTGCTGAAACCGTATCATATCCGGCTATTCCTGCCGGAATAAAGATTACGAATGAAAAAGGTTCGAGCTATAGAGAACACTTAGAAAGGTCCGGTCTGTATGGCAAAGAAGGTAACTTTGGAACGCAAGCCCTTTGTGCTGATTATCCGGGACGGGTGGGGTTTTAATCCTGATACCGCCCAGGACGAATATAACGCCATCAAGCGGGCCAATACGCCAACCGACGATATGCTGATGAGCGAATACCCCAATACGCTGATTCACACCTACGGCCAATACGTCGGTCTTCCCGAAGGGACCATGGGCAACAGCGAGGTGGGGCACCAAAACATCGGTGCGGGCAGAATCGTGCCTCAGGAATCGGTTCGGCTGAGCCGGGCCATACGCGACGGGTCATTTTTCGAGAACGAGCAGTTCGGCAACTGCATCAAATTCGTAAAACAACGCAACGGCAGATTGCACTTTATGGGCCTGTGCAGCGATATCGGTGTCCATTCACTGCTCGACCATTTGTATGGGCTTTTAGAGCTTGCCAAGAGAAACGATATAAAGGACGTTTTCATTCACGCGTTTACCGACGGACGTGATTCGCCGCCCGACAGCGGGGCCGGCTACATCGAGCAGATTGAAAAAAAGGCGGCCGAAATCGGCACAGGCAAAATCGCCTCGGTTATAGGCAGGTTTTACGCGATGGACCGGGACAGCCGATGGGAGCGGGTCCAGAAGGCCTACGAATGCCTGCGCGTGGGCAAGGGGCTAAAAGCGAAGACGGCCGGCGAGGCGATTGCAAACAGCTACGCCAAAGACGTTACCGATGAGTTCATCGAACCGACGGCAATCGTCAACGAGGACAACGAGCCGATTGGGACGGTAAACGACGGCGACGGCGTGATATTTTTCAATTTCCGCGGCGACAGGCCCCGCGAAATCACCAGGGCATTCGTCCAGCCCGACTTCAAGGAGTTTTCCCGCACAGTCAAGCCGGACATATATTACGTCTGTATGACCGAATACGACGCGACAATCCCCGCAGCCGTCGCGTTTCCGAAGCCGCCGAAGATGAAGAACATCTTAGGCGCCTACTGGGGCTCGCTGGGGCTCAAGCAATTCCGCTGCGCCGAAACCGAAAAATACGCGCACGTAACGTTCTTTTTCAACGACTATACCGAGAAACCGTTTGCGGGCGAGGACAGGCAGATTGTCCCTTCGCCGCGTATCCGGACATACGATTTGAAGCCGGAGATGAGCGCGTACGAGGTCGCCGACGTCGTTTTGCAGCGGCTCGACGCAAACAAATACGACGTGTTCGTAGTGAACTTCGCGAACCCGGACATGGTGGGTCATACGGGTATTTTAGATGCGGCGCTAAAGGCGGCCGAGGCGGTGGACGGCTGCGTCGGGAAAATTTTAGACAAGGTCAGGAAATTAGGCGGAGCGGCTATAGTCACGGCCGACCACGGCAACTTCGAGAAAATGACTGACGGCTCTCCCGATAATCCGCACACCGCCCACACGGTAGGCGACGTTCCGCTAATTGTCTTCGACGAACAATATAAAAATAGAAACCTTCGCCGGGGAGGAACGCTCGCGGACGTCGGGCCGACGCTGCTTGAAATGATGGGCCTGCCCCAGCCGAAAGAAATGACCGGACAAAGCCTGCTGCAGGAATAAGGGGCTGTATTGCAGACATATATACATTTTACTCAGGTTACTCAGGGACGGGAGAAAAAATGGGCCGGATAACCGTTCTCGACGAGAATATGGTCAATATGATTGCCGCGGGCGAGGTAATCGAGCGGCCCGCCAGTGTGGTCAAGGAGTTAGTCGAGAACAGTATCGACGCCGGTGCGACAAAAATCACCGTGGCGGTCGAGGACGGGGGGCGAAAACTCATATCGGTAACGGACAACGGCTGCGGTATGGACGCGGAGGACTTGTCTTCGGCGTTCGAGCCGCACACCACGAGCAAAGTAAAAATATCGGATGACCTGCGGGCGATATCGACGCTGGGCTTCAGGGGCGAGGCGCTGGCGAGCATTGCCTCGGTGGCGCAGGTCAGGGCGGTCAGCAGGATAAATGTCGAGCTTGCCGGCAATTCAATCGAAATCGACTGCGGGAGCAAATCCGAGCTGATGCCGACCAGCGCCGATGTCGGCACGACGATTGCGGTCCGCGATATTTTTTACAAGCTGCCCGCCCGGCGCAAGTTTCTCAAAAGCGCCAATACCGAAATGTCCCACATAGCGGAGCAGTTTACCAGAATCGCCTTAGCCAACACGTCGATTGATTTTACCCTGGTTCACAACGGCAGGGAGATGTATCGGCTGACCGCCGAGCAGGGCATCCGCTCAAGAATAGCAGAGCTGTTCAGCCCGGAAACAGCCGACGCGCTGCTCGAAACCGAAAGCGATGAAAAAGGACTGCATATTACAGCATACCTGGGCAAGCCCGCGATTGCGGCAACGAGCGGCAGGCTGCAGTATATATTTCTCAACGGCAGGTTTATACGCGACAAATTCATATCGCACGCAATAAAGGAAGCGTATCGCGGCTCTATCGACCCGAGCAGGTTCCCGGCCGCCTTTATGTTTATCCGTATGCCTTATGAGGATTACGACGTCAACGTTCACCCTACTAAAATCGAGGTGCGTTTTTATAACGCCAATCTCGTCCATTCGCAGATTCTCGCCTGCATTCGTGAGAAGCTGCTTGCTACCGACCTCGACACTATGGCCAGGGCGCCGCAGGCCTCGGTGCCGACTTTTCGCCGGGACAACCGAATAACCGAGGCGATGGAGGAGTTTTTCAGGAGGCATCGGCCGGCAGGACAACGGCAGATACCATTTACCGCAGACAGCGCAGAAAGAAATTTCAGAGTAACCTCCGCGAACTCTACGATGCAACCTGCATACGCCGAAACGAGCAGAAAATTTATGCAGGTACACGACAGCTTTATCATCGCTGAAAGTGACGAGGGATTTGTTATTATCGACCAGCACGCTTTGCACGAGCGAATTACATACGAACATCTCAGAAAGCGGGTGGGAGACAACCCGCTCGAATCGCAGAAACTTTTGGTGCCTGAAAGCATTCAACTGAGCAAGGCCCAGTTAGACGTTCTTGAAAATAATTCCGGCCTGATTGAGAAGCTCGGAATCGAGATTGTTCCTTTCGGGCTTAAGACCGTCGCCATACAGAGCTTTCCGGTGCTGCTGTCCAAGGCCGAACCGGGCGATTTTATCCGGGACCTGACGGACATATTATCGGAAAAGGGCGATACGCTCGACGGCGACACCCTGCTCGACGAGGTCCTGCACATGGCGGCGTGCAGGGCGGCAGTCAAGGCGGGCCAGAAACTAACCGACGGAGAAATAGAGCAATTGCTCGCCGACAAAGAGACGATCGAGCATTCCAGCCATTGTCCCCACGGCAGACCCTCGGCGATAAAATTTACCCTGACGGAGCTTGAAAAACAGTTTAAGCGAACATAGCTATGAAAAATTTGCCGTTGATATTATTGATTGCTGTTTGCGGGGCCGTCACCGGAGCACCTCAAAGAATAGTATCACTTTCACCAAACCTTACTGAAATTGTTTTTTCATTAGGGCTGGGCGACAGAGTGGTAGGGGTTTCTAATAACTGCGACTGGCCCGCGGTGGCGAAGACAAAGCCGAAGATGGGAACATTCTGGCAGCCGAATGCGGAGGCAGTCATAGCCGCAAGGCCCGACCTTGTTGTATGTGAGACGTTTGCCCAGCAAAAAGAGACGGCCGAGACGCTCAAAAGGGCAGGCCTGAACGTACTTTCACTGCGGGTCGAGTCAATCGACCAGCTTTTTACGGCAATCGCCCGAATCGGAGCGGCCGCTGACTGCAACGCCGCTGCTGAAAAGCTTGTCGCGAATGTAGAAGAGGAGCTTGGTCATATAGAGACAATTGTCTCTCCGGCGGAAAAAGTGAAGGTCCTGTGGGTCATACAGGCAGAGCCGGTGCGCGTGGCGGGGGTAAATACGTTCATAAACGAGATAATCGAGCTGGCCGGCGGGCACAACGCCATAGCGCCGACCGTTGACCAGTATCCCTCAATCGGGACAGAGGAAATCATAGGATGCGGCACGGAGGTGATAATACAATCGGCGATGGGAACCGAAGCAATTGCCGACCAGCAGCAGACCGCACAGGCGTTCTGGAGCAGGTTTACCAACCTGCCGGCCGTAAAGAACAAAAACATTTACGTAATCGACTCGGACACGGTGCTGCGCCTGGGCCCGCGTTTGCCGGAGGGTGTTAAGTCGGTCGCTCAATTGCTGCACCCGGAATTATTCGCTCAAACACACAAGGCAGGGCCGTAAAATGACTGACCTGCTGACACCTAAAAATCTGATTTTGAAAGTAATACTGTGTTTGGTATTGCTCGCATCGGTAATGTTCGCATGCTCCTTAATCGGGACACAAAAAGTATCTCTCAAGGCGGTTTTCGAGGGGCCGGGTGCCGGGCCGGGGCAAAACGTAGATTACGATATTTACGTTAACGTCCGAATACCGCGTGTCATATTGGCGGCGATGGTCGGTGCGGCGCTGGCGGCAAGCGGGGTCGTCCTGCAGGCGATTCTTCGCAATCCCTTAGCCGAGCCGTACATCCTGGGTATATCGAGCGGGGCGGCGCTTGGCGTGATGACGGCGGTTTTGCTGGGCGTGAACCGGCAATTGTGGGCGGGCTCGCCGGTTGCGGGGTTCGCGTTTTTATTCGCACTTGGCACCTGCTGGCTGGTCTGGCTGGTGGGACACCTGGCAGGAGGGGCAAGCGTAACAAATCTGCTGTTAGCGGGCGTGGTCGTCAACGCGTTTTTCTATGCAGTCATCATGCTGCTCACATCGATAATCCGCAGCCATGAGCTCAAATCCACAATCATGTGGCTGATGGGCAACATTACCGAGAAGAGCTATCCGACGCTTGTGCTAAGCGCTGCCCTCATCGTGGTCGGCATCGCGATATTATTCACCTTATGTCAAAAACTGAACGTCCTTACATTCGGCTCACAAGAGGCACAGGCACTCGGCGTAAATCCGCGGGTGGTCACGCTAATTGCTTTTGCGCTGGCTTCTTTTGTCACGGCCGTCGCCGTCGGCCTTAGCGGATTAGTGGGGTTCGTGGGGCTGGTTGTTCCGCATTCGGTCCGGCTGGTCTTCGGCCCCGACCATCGACAACTTCTGCCTGCAAGCGCATTTGTCGGCGCTGCCTTTGTTGTAATATGCGACACGATTGCCCGCACGATAATCGCGCCGTCACAGATTCCGGTGGGCGTGATAACGGCGTGTTTTGGCGGACCCGTGTTCCTGCTGCTGCTGGCCAGACACAGCAGAAAGGCGGGATTTCGATGAGTATCGAGGTTAAAAATCTCTGCTTCGTATATAAAGGACAGCCGGCGTTATTGAAGGACATAACCTTCCTGCTCGAACAAGGCGGGTTTTTGTCGATAGCGGGCCCGAACGGGGCAGGCAAGACGACACTGCTTAATCTGCTTTGCGGATTGCTGAAGCCGGATTCGGGAACAATTAAAATCGAATCGTCGCCGCTGCAATCTTATTCGGTCAAACAGCTCGCTAGGAAAATCGCAGTCGTCCGCCAGGAGTTCGTCCCTGTCTTCGAATTCACCGCGGCGCAGGTTGTCTCGATGGCCAGGACCCCGTATCTGGGCGCGCTGGCATTCGAGACCAAGGCCGACAGGCAGGCGATAACTGAGGCGTTCGAGACGACCGGAACCTCCAAATTTGCGAACCGGCCTCTTAACCATTTGAGCGGCGGTGAACGCCAGCTTGTCTTTATCGCCCGCGCACTTGCTCAAGCTGCGCCGATACTGCTTCTGGATGAGCCGACAAGCTTTTTAGATATGAAACACCAGGTCGCCATTTTCGACCTGCTCAAAAAAATGCAGATTCAAAAGAAAAAGACAATCGTCGCGGTCACTCACGACATAAATCTCGCAGCCCAGTACAGCGATACGACGCTGCTGCTGGCAGCAGACGCAAGTTTCAGCTTCGGCGCCACCGGGGAAATTTTATCCGCTGAACGAATCGAAAATGTATTTGGCGTCAGGACCCTGTCTGCGCAAATCGGACAAAGCAGATTTTTCTTCCCGCTGGGAAGATATATCAAAAGATAATCCCGGCCGGGCAACTGCGGCGGGCTTATGTGAACTCTTCCCTGATGTGGTCGAGCTTTCCGAAGCATATCATCTCGTCGCCTTCGAGGATTTTCATATTAGGGCTGGGATTGGGGGTTGTTTCGGCACCCCGCACGATAGCCAGGACGTTTATGTCCTCTTTTCTGAGTCCAGATTCGTGGAGCGGCTTTCCGATAAGCGGGTGGCCTTCGCGGATTCTCACGGTCGCAACGCCGTAGCCGCCCGTTGCCACGAGAAGCTCCTCGCTTGATATCGGCTTGGTGCCCTTCCTTTTGATGACCCGCTTTCGCAGCAGGTCGGTCATTTTTTTGGCGACTAAGGTATTGGTAAAAAACTTGTAAATGAGAAACACGCCGATAACTATTATGACGAGATTTATAACCTGGACCAGATAAGGCGGCAATTTTATAGGAAGAATCGGTTTCGAAAGGCCCTGTTCGATGACCTCCTGTGCCCGCAGAGTATTTGCCAGTGTCGCTATCATCGTCACCAGACCCGCGTGGCCGAGGACCATAAGCGTCGAGGCGATTCGCCGTCTTTGCGGATTGCCGGTAATATGTTCTGCCTCCCTTGTAGTAAAACCCGTGGAGGTAAAACAGGAAAGGGCCTGAAATTTCGCCATTGACCATTCAAGGCCCGTCAGCTGAAAGGCGATGGCCCCGATTCGCACAACTATAAAAGCAACAACGAGCACTATCAGAAACAATGCGAGATTCATACTACCCCCTTGTCATTACAGGTTTATTTAATATTGCTTATTGTTCCTCGCCCGGCTTATAAGCCGGACAGTGCAGGATGTAATCGAGCAAATCGTTTAGTTTGGCTGTGGCCAGCGCGATGCACGAATCCGCCGCACCATAATACATATACACCAACCCGTCCCTGACTGTCCAGCCGCAGGGAAAGACCACGTCATCCACGTCGCCTTCCCGCTCGTAAGATGCCTTTGGCCCGAATACCCATTCGTCGGACCGCCGCAGGACCTTCGCCGGGTTGACTTTGTCGAGCAGCGCCAGCCCGAGCCGGTATATCGAGCCCGAAGCGGTGGTCCTGACGCCGTGATACAGAATCAGCCAGCCCTTTGCGGTCTGCATAGGCGGCGCAGACAGGCCTATCTTGTTCGCGTCCCACCAGCTTCCGTGCCTGGCCTGCAGCAGGACGCGATGCTCGCCCCAGTGTTTCAGGTTCGGTGAAAAAGAAAGCCAGATGTTTCCCTCGATATGCGGAAAGCTCACAACGGGCCGATGCAGCATCGCCCACAGGCCGTTGAATTTTACGGGGAAAAGGGCAGCGTCCTTGTCCTCGGGCGGCATAACCGCGCCGAGCCGATTGAAAGTCCTGAAGTCCTTTGTCGTGGCCAGCGAAACCAGCGGCCCGCCCTGCGAAAAAGCCGTATAGGTTATCGCCCATTCCTTCAGCTCATCGAGCCAGGTTACTCTCGCATCCTCGATACCCCAGATTTCCTCAGGGTATGCCGGGGCCGGTTTGAGCGTCGGAACGGGGTCAATTTGCCAGTTACCGATACCGTCGGCGCTTCTTGCGACCGTCAGGTGCGATGCGCCGCGAAAATCCTCGACCCGCACAAGAAGAAGCGTCCGGCCGTCAACTATCGCCGCCGCGGCGTTAAAGACCGAATTGGCGGGATACGGCCAGTCCTCCACAGTAAGAATGGGGTTTTTTTCGTAACGCTCGAATATCTCGCCTTTAACAGAACTTTGCATAATTTACGCACCTGTAACAGAACAAACAATATCCGTCACACCAACCGGTTTATTTACTCTTGCGAAGCATTCTCGGCCACAAGAAAAAACTTCGCTGATAAAAAGGTATCTTCTCCGGGAACACTCCTTCGCTGACAAACCGGACATCTTCAATGGAATAGAATGACTTTGGATTAAATTTTCTTATGATTTCAGTAGCCCCGTTGAGGTCGCTGCGTTTAATCACGGAATAAATCACGTGAACCAGCCCTATAC
The DNA here is from genome assembly GCA_964536225.1 of uncultured Pirellulales bacterium. Classification (GTDB taxonomy): domain Bacteria; phylum Planctomycetota; class Phycisphaerae; order Sedimentisphaerales; family Anaerobacaceae; genus Fen-1362. The sequence goes on along the minus strand of CAZHVR010000027.1, from coordinate 8,966 downwards.
TGCCCTGCGCGGGGATGCTCGTAACGCCGTGACCCGCGTCGCGAAGGCCGGCTATCAACTGTGATGCGTCCTGTTTTGTAATAATTCTGATTACGAGGGTCCCTATCGCCAGCCGCTCTTCGATAAGTATGCCTACCATATTCCCGATTGCAAATCCGCTCGCATAGGCAATGTAGCACGGCACATTATTAAGGTTCTGCATAATCTTGGCCATCACGATTATCCAGATAAGAACCTCGAAGAACCCTAAAAACGGGGCGAGGTACTTATGGCCACGGGATAGTGTCAGTATGCGAAGTGTGCCTAATGTAACGTCGCAGATTCTCGCCAGCATAATCAAAATCGGCAGTACGACGTATGTAAAAGCCGCTGAATCATAAAACGACATAGCTGAACCTTCTCCAAAATCAACCTGAGATTATGCTGTTTCTTTCAAACGTTAATGCTGTCAGAAAACTAACTCAAAAAATCACACTTGTCAACAAAGCCTTATTCATCCTTGGGTTTCTTGTCGGCCCGGCCAAAACCGAGCTGATTTTTGACCTTGTCGGTAAACTGCCCGCCGCTTTCCACGACGTCTATTATAAATCCGACCGTGGCTTCGGTGAGGTCTTTAATCGGCTGCTTGCTTATTAATTTTCCTGCCGGGTCCGACCAGTGACCTTTGAGCCGCAGCCGGATGAGCTTGTCCTTGAAGTGCGCAAACCAGTTCACGACGGGTATGCTTCCGACAAGCTTGTCCACATTTTTCAGGGGCATCACCACCACGAGCATATCAACCTGCCCGCTGCGGAGGTCGATTTTGCCGCCGGGCTCGGCCTCTATCGCGCTGAAACGGTTCGACAGGTGACCCCGACGAATCGACATTTGAGGCCCGGACAGGGTAAATACAACCTCCGCGTCGGACATACCGCCGACCTGATACTCCCATATCCCGATTGCCTTGAACAATGCCCCTACCAGAGGAAATCGCCATAAATCAGCATCATCGATAAGGGCTGACCCATCGGCATTTATACTTTCCACGTTATTGGAATCTCCGGCAAAACGAAGATTCAAAAGCAATCTCCCTCTTGTAAATTTTTTTGACCCCTGCATCAGCTCGGTTAGCTGCGCCATATTTACATCTCTCGCGAGAACATCACCACCATAATTGAAGTATCCGCTCTGTTTGATATCGGCATATAACGACGCCTTTAACCTGCCGCCGCAGAAAACCCCGGCCGCCTGCTCCAGGGCCAGATGGCGCTCGCTGACCAGCAGCCGGCCGCTCAACTCTCTGCCGTAAATAATATCGCTGGCAAAAACCTCCCAGTTATCAAACGACACTATTCCTTCAGGCCATAAGCTCTCGGGTTCCAAAAAATTACCCAACACACTCATATCGGCATCGAATTTCCCTCGGCAGCCCCATCTTTTCGGCACATTCATAACAGACAGCAGCACATCCATCTGCTCGCGTTCTAACGTCTGTGCGAACTTAAGGTTAAATTCTACCTGTCCGCCGTTCGGGTCAACTGTGCCGGCGATTCGGATTCGGGCGGAATCTTCATTGTCTCTGACATTTAGCTTATAGATATTTTCTTCTCTGCTGACCTCAGCGAAAACGCCGCCGAGGAGCATTTTATAACCGTTTGACAGAGCCCTGACGGTTACATCCTTAACGCTCATATACTGCAGGCTCGCTTCCCTGGTATCTGTCTTCGGCTGACGCTGTATAGGAAGAATCGGCCTGGCGTCGAGGCGCAGCCGAACGTCAAGGCGCTGGACCTCAATTATTTTTGCGGGAGCCGACAAGCTCGGCCAGTTGCCTAAGACCAGCTTGATGCCTTCGGCCCTCATAACCTCCGTTTTTTCCCGGTCATAAAAAATCACGTCCCGAACAAACATAACGCCGTCATAGTGAAAATCCACGTCTTCTACGCCCACCGGCCCCGACCAATACTCAGCCAGCGTCTGCTTTACCTGATTACCGACATAAGCCGGCCCCAGCCAGAGCTTCACAAAAGCGTGAAGGCCTGCCGCCAAAAGTACAAGGCAGAACACGGCCCATCTGACAATGTTTCTCAATTTCCTTTTTCGATTAGCGCGTGGAACCATCGTTTGTTTTCACCGGTAATACCGCCGGCCTGCATTTGTCCTGGAACAACATTAATCGTTGTGTTTCGAGCCGCCGTAAATGAAACGGATTTCTCCGACGTTGGGAACAAGGGCGAGAGGAAAACTGATGAACGGTCTAAAGCCGGCCGGCCAATAGACCAGCAGCGCCTTGCCGACAAGATAATTGCGGGGGACGATTCCCTCGGGATAAATTTTGCCGTTGTTTCCTTTGCCGGGGCTGCTCCACCATCTGCCGTCCTCGCTCCTTGGGCTGTTGTCGCCGAGCACAAAAAACTGGTCGGCTTCGAGTGTGAGGGGATTACCTTCGGTGGCCCTGCCCGCCTTATTACTATTTGGACTGCGGGAGGTGTAGTAAAGGTCCCTGAATATTGCGGTATGCGAAATCGTAATATTGCCCGCCCCAAGAATTTTCACCTCCGGCTCAATATCGGTCCTCCTGGGCCCGGCGTCATTGGGCTCCCGCCCAAGGTCATAACTCAGCTTATCGCCGCCGAATGCCAGCGTCAGCACGTGGTCAACGTTGCTAAACTTCAGCTCAGTGAGCTTGCCTGTCCCGGCCGGGGTGATTGTTTTGTCTGCCAGGGTCTGCTCGCTGCCATCCGAAACTCGGGATATTGTCATTTGTCCTGTTAAATCCACCGTTGCCTTGTATTCTATCCCGTATTTGCTCAAGGCGGCGCCCGCCTGCCCGTTCATTTCATCACAACTGACCCAGAAACGCACCATCAGGTCGCTGCAATAAGGCATATACCTGAAATCGTTAATCTCATCGTATGCGTATGTGGCCCTGAAATCGTTGCCCAGCGACGTATCGTAAATCAGCCAGTTTGTTCGCCCGGCCGGTTCGTCAAGGCGAAAAATTATCGGGTTTTCCTCGTCTATTACCCAGTTGGAGCCCGGGACGTTTTTGAACGGCTCCTGCCACGTGTGCCCGTTGAATCTCGGGTCTTCCGGCCTTGCCGGCTGATAATCATTGTCGAATATGGGCATCCACAGCTCATTCTGGACTTTCGCCGGCTTCCTGCTTATAAGGCCGTCGATATAAATGTCGCCGTCGATGATTTCCACCGTTTCGCCGGGTCTTCCCACCAGCCGCTTGATGTAATTCTCCGTAGGGTCCAGCGGGTTCTTGAACACAATTACGTCCCACTGCTCGGGCTCTACAAACTGGTAAATACATTTCAAAACCAGTATTCTGTCGCCGCTCGAAACCGGCTCCGGCCCCCCTACCTGCTGAAAATAGCCGCAGCTCGGACAACGGGACAGCTCCCGTCTTCTAAATCGCCCCTGCTGTTCCTGCGGCCGTTTGTAGTTGCTCTCACCGTAGTAATATTCATAGCCGCACTGCGTGCACCTCAACCTGTAGTGCGCTCCCAGCAGCGTATCAGCCATACTGCCCGTCGGAATCCGGAACGCCTCCATAACAAATGCGCGGAATACAAAAGCAAGTGCAAAGGCCGTTATCAGCCATTCCAGCGTGTTTGCCACGTCGGCCGCCCGATTTCTTGTCTTGCGGGCGGCGTCCTTCGGATTTTCTTCTTTGTATTTACCCATAGGAAGCGGACATTATGCGGCCAGGCGGCCTTCAGGTCAACTCCGATTCCATTTTCATTGCAAAAGGCCGCCGGGGGTGTTTTGGCTTTTTCCGTGAAGGACGGCGTGCCCGCCCGCCGGAAAGCCCCGGCCGGGGTCAAAAAAAAATAGCAAAAATTGCTTGCCGCATAGAAGTCGTTATTGTATAGTTACTTGCGGCATCGTGATGATTTCTTTATCGTCGATAAACGGTTAAAAGGTCTTTGCAGAATTAATCTATGGAGACCCGGATGGGTGGAAAGCGGGTTATGTTCAGAGAGGCAATCCCGCAAACAAGGGAGATTGTGATTCGCCACGTGCAGTTCGTTGAAACGAGGTAATATTATGTCAACCATCACAAAGAAAGAGCTTATCGATCGTATAGCAAAAAGCACCCAGGCAAAACGTGTTACAGTCAAAGGCATTATCCAGGCGTTTCTAAGCGAGATGACCGACGAACTGGTAAAGGGCAACCGCCTCGAGTTCCGTGATTTCGGAGTTTTTGAGACCAGAACACGTGCGTCGCGGGTCGCGCAGAACCCCAAGACACTGGAACGTGTTGACGTCCCGGCCAAAAAGACCGTGAAGTTCAAAGTCGGACGTATGATGAAAGACCGGCTGATTTCCTCCGCCCGGGAATCGGCGGGAACCAAATAGCATAAGTGCAAACAAAAGAGCACGGGCAATCGAGCAGTTGCGGCCTGTGCCGACGTGAAAGCAAAAGGGAGCAGCTTATGTCAGAGGGCACAGTCAAGTGGTTCAACTCAAGGAAGGGTTACGGCTTCATCGCCACAACCGACGGCAAAGATGTCTTTGTCCACTATTCCAGCATCACCAGCGACGGCTTCAAGAACCTCGAAGAAGGCGACAAGGTAACCTTCGATATCGTTCAGGGTGAAAAAGGCCCAAGGGCCGAAAACGTGGTCCCCGGCTCTGCAGCCGAAGCGGGCGCAGAAAAGAAGAACCCGCCGCAAAAATCAGGCGAAGAACAGTAATCCGGTATCCCCGGGCGTAATATAAATCACGCTGCGCAGCCGACCCCCTCAAGCAGCCCTGTCGGCTTACAATACCCACGTCCTTCAAGCCGGCATTTTCCCCTTGCAAATCCGCAAAATATCTGCTATGTCATTTATAGGTGATGAGAAACAACCGTTAAGGTAATCTCCGGCTATGTTGTCCGCAGAACATCAATCAGGCCTTGACTGTAACGTGCTTGTACTCAACAAGCACTATATGGCGATTCGCATCGTCGGCGCCAAGCGGGCATTTTCCCTGCTCTGCCGGCAATTGGCCGAGGTCGTTTCCTGTGAGGAAGGCACCTACGCAAATTACGATTTCCAAAGCTGGTGCGAGGTCAGCGAATTAAAACGCAGTTTCGATCCCGACAGCCACGACTGGGTCTCGACGGTCAATTTCTACGTAGCCGTCCCGAAAATCATCCGCCTGCTGTTCTACGACCGCCTGCCCCGCACCGAAGTGAAATTCAACCGCAGGAACATCTTCGCCCGTGATAAAAACCGCTGCCAGTATTGCGGAAAGAAACAGCCGACAAGCGAATTGTCTCTCGACCACGTTATCCCCCGAAGCATGGGCGGAAAGGCCGTCTGGTCGAATATCGTCTGTGCCTGCACCAATTGCAACGTCAAAAAAGGAGGCCGGACCCCCCACCAGGCACGAATGACTTTAATCCAGAAACCCGCCAAGCCCAAACACAACCCCCTCATCCACGTCCACTTAGGCCACCAGCGCTACCAAAGCTGGAAACAATTCCTCGATAACGCCTACTGGTCTGTAGAGCTGAAATAATTTTTGGGTTTTAAAAAAGATGAATCAAAAAAGAAATCACGGCTTCATTCAAATCCTGTCTATCCCGTTGTTTTTATTCATTACAGCAATTTGCCAGGCAAGAACAGTTTATCAGGTACACGACGGCAACTTCATGTGGAATGATATTTGTGTCCTGAATAATCAATGGGGCAGGCAAAGAGCTTTAAATTCCGACTGGTATCAGCGGGTCGTGCTCGAAGACGATAATACAATTTCCTTCGAATATAAATGGGACAGCAATAATTACAACATTATGGGATACCCCGCTTTTGTAGTAGGCTGGCATTGGGGAACCCTTTTCGGAAATCGAACGCATGCTGGAACTTTCGGCCTTCCGGCAAAGGTCGGCGATAATCCGTCATATATGGTAAGCGCGAGTTTATCACATAAGGATGAAGGAACTTACCCTGAATTTGTTAATGTATCATGGGATATTTGGCTGGGGACAAATGATAATCCAAAAGAGCCCAGTTATGAAATAATGGTTTGGCCGTGGTATATCCGTCAAATTCCCGATGGAATCTTACAGGGACAAATTACCGCCTGGGGCGCTCAATGGGATGTCTATAAATATAAGGCGGGTTCAAGCAGCGGCGGCCCGGCATGGAATTCATTTGCGTTCCTGCGAAAAACTCCCACACTTCAGCCGTCCGGTGACCTTGGTGAATTCATAAAATACCTGCGAGAGCGAGAATGGTTGTCAGATGACCAGTGGATTGTGGGTATTCAATTTGGAACTGAACTTGGCCGAGGCCAGGGAAGTTTCCGAATTAATAGTTACTCAATAACTGCTCCCGGGACGAGCAAACACTAATTAACCGTCCTCCTGTCATTCCCGCGAATGCGGGAATCCAGTTTTAGACACGAATTGCTTCGAATACTGCTCAGGATGGCTTACGCTTATTACCACTGCTTTTAAATACAGGAATAGGGATGGGGGAATTTACGTCCGGTAAATCGAAAATGAAAACTCAATCCGCAAATTACGGATTCGTTCTGATTCGTGTAAACCCGTTCTGGTTCGTGTAAACCTTTTCTGGTTCGTGTAAACTCAATCCGCTTAAAGCGGCGCAAATCCGCTTCGAGCAGAATCAATCTGCAAAGTGCGGCGACGTTCCGCTAAATGCGGCGTCAATCCGCTTCGTGCGGAACCTTTCTGATTCGTGTAAAACCTTCCCGATTCGTGTAAATCGAATCTGATTCGAGCGGCACAGGTCTGCATTTTGCAAAACGCTGTTTTTGGCGTAAAAATCCCGCTCAATCGCCGCGGGGGCTTTTTCGGCCACAGAATTCAAAGGAAATAAAGAGAAGGGATAAAAATTTAGTAGAAAAACGATCTTCCGGTTTATCGGACGGTTTGTTCCAGACAAATCGCCGCGTGCCTCGACAGTCCGTTAAGGGTTTCTCCTTGAGTTAACCGAGGGCAGTTGGAAGATATATTTTAGAGCGGACAGCGTATAGTTCATAGAAATTTTCGATCGTCGATTTACGTTTTAATAGAAAACCGACTGAGAGTTAAATATGGCGGTATTGAATTCACAAAAGAGTGAGATTGCTTCGCTTCGTTCGCAATAGCAATCGAATAAAATTGGAAACGGATGCCGCTTTTCTTAAAACTAACAATGATATTTTTTTAAAAATATCCTTCGGCGGCTTCAACACAATTTTTTGCATCTGAAGATAAGCTTGAATTATAACAACAATCAACAATTGCGTCCAATAATATGGATTCTTTGCTTTCAGGTTCGGGTGACCAGAAAGAAAAGTCGGATTGCTCTTTTTGCCCACGATATTCACAAGCGACTGTCATACCATCTAATCCATCAAGAGAAGAATCTTTCATAGTGGAAATGTTAATATCTTTAAGGATTTCCCTCAGATTTTCCGCAGCAGGTTCCATTACGACACCTCGATCATGGATTAAAGTGAAATAAAACATAGTTGGCTCTACTGTTTCTTCATTCACATCAATTTTGGTTATATTTTGCCTTACAATATCGATTAGCATTTTATCTTTCACATCTTTCAAGGTAATGGCAAAATCCGCATGAAAGGAAGTGGCGCAAGAAATCCTTATATAGAAATTTTCACTGGATGACGGTTTTTTTAGAGGGTCTAATCCAAGAAAACAGGTCTTAACTTTAAAGCTGTAAGTTTTGTTTTTATCATCGCAGGAAGATAAAATTGCTATCAGTGAAAGAAAGCAGGTTAAATATACGAGTCTTCTCATGGCTATCTCTTGATATAATAAAGCTCTCAAATATCATCGGACTTATTTAATATCGATCTTTAGAAAAATATAATTTAGTGCTTTTTTAAATTCGGAATAAATGGGGAGCAATAAGCAATAAATGGTGACAGCGGAGCTGCCTGAAACAAAATATGCGAAATTTGAGATTGCTTAACTGTGCCCTCTTACCGTAAGGCATCTTTTAGGGAGTGGCTAAGAATCCGTGAAATCTGTGGTTGAAATTTCTTACAAACACGCCAAGTTGAGGTATTTCGCCGCGGCCGTATCATCCGGCCGGCTGACGGGCGTCGTAACGGGTGTTTCTTTTATTTTCTCCGGCTGACTTTCAGCACGTTTGGCAATGTCAATCATCGCCTCTATAAAGGCGTCCAGTGTTTCTTTGCTTTCGGTCTCCGTCGGCTCAATCATAATCGCGTCGTGCACCGTTGTCGGGAAATATACGGTGGGGGGGTGAAATCCGCGGTCTATCAGCGCCTTTGCGACGTCCAGCGCGTGTACGCCCGAATCTAACATCTTCTTCGAAGGCGTCAAAACACATTCGTGCATACATATCGCGTCAACCGCCTGCTTGAAATGCTTTTTAAGTTTCACCATTATATAGTTGGCGTTCAGCACCGCGTTTTCCGCCACGCGTACCAGACCTGTCTTGCCTAACATCAATATGTAAACGTATGCCTTTAATATCACCGCGAAGTTGCCGTAAAACGGCGCTATATAGCCAATCGACTTTGGCCTGTCGTATTCCAGTGCGTATGTGCCGTCGTCGCGCTTCACTACTATCGAGATTGGCAGAAAATCGACGAGCTTGCCCGTTACTCCCACCGGCCCGGCGCCCGGCCCGCCTCCGCCGTGGGGCGTCGCGAATGTCTTGTGAAGATTGATATGTACAATATCGAACCCGAAATCTCCCGGCCGGGCCTTGCCAACTATCGCGTTCAAATTCGCCCCGTCGTAATACGCCAGCCCGTCGACGCTGTGAATCAAATCGCAAATCTCTTTTATATTCGGGTCGAAAAGCCCCAGGGTATTCGGGCAGGTCAGCATAAGCCCCGCCACCTCGTCATTCAGCATCCGCTTCAGTGCGCCGACGTCCATCACTCCCTTTTCCGTGCTGGGTACTGAAACGACCTTGTAGCCGGCTATCGCAGCACTGGCGGGGTTTGTGCCGTGGGCGCTGTCGGGTATCAGGACCGTC
>CAZHVR010000026.1:0-33867 GCA_964536225.1 uncultured Pirellulales bacterium | reverse complement strand
AATTTATAACTGGCCGGCCGGAATTATCTCAGCAGGTCGGACAGTTTGGTCTTCTGATATACCGCTCTTGCGGCGCTGAGGCCCTGGGCATACGCCTTCTCTGACTTTGTAGTGAATTTATCTTTTCTGGAGTGCTCTTCGAGGTTGAGCTGGCTTTCCAGGGGGCCGTCCACGGCCTCGATTATGTCCAGCAGTGTTATCTTGGCAGTGGTTTTTGCCAGCGTGAAGCCGCCGCGGGGTCCGCGCTTGCTGCGGAGGATGTTTGCCCTGACCAACTGCTGCATAATCTTCAGAAGATATTCGAGTGGAATCTTGTACTCTTTGGAGATTGTCTGAGAGAGGACGATGCCGTTTTTCTGATGCCTGGCGATATACCCGGCCGCCAGAACTCCGTAGCCAGTCGATCTACTAATTTTCATTGTGACCTCCTTACATTTTCTTGGCTAACATTTGCATTTAACATTTTTTTCGTCGTGCACACACGCACGCCCGCTGCTTTTGTTATGTCAGGTGTAGGCATTTGCCCGTCGATATTACGGCAGGCCGGGGTGTGCCGACCGTGAAATTGTCCCGCACTCTATTTGGCTATTATTCATCCTGGGCCGCAAAGAGCAAGAACCTTTTCTCTGAATTAGTATCAGATTTGAAAGGTTTTATTAAATATCCAGAGAATTGCAAGTATATTTTTGAAAAAATTTGTCGTAATCGAATGGATTCAGAAATGTTATTACACGGCAGCTTCCGGCCGTCGGCTGTGTCTTTTTGGAAGGGGGGATGCGGTCATTAAAAAAATTAAAAACTTTTGCCAAAACCCTGATAATTTGATACTTTGCCGGAGTGGCTTTGGGTTTCGGTGGGAAATTGGCGGTTTTTTTATGGAGATTTGGTATGGCGTCATTAAAACCAAGAGTCAGCGTGGAATACGGCGAAGAGGCGACAATAATCACCTTCACCGACGAGAAAATCCTCGAGGAAAGGGATATCGTTGAGTTGCAGGAATCGCTTATGGGAGTAATCGAGCAGGGCGAAAAAATAAATCTCGTTCTGGATTTCTCCAATGTCAAGTTCCTCTCGTCGGCGGTACTGGGGCTGTTAATTCGAGTCAGCAAAAAGGTTTACGAACAGAGCGGTCAGTTGCGCCTGTGCAATATCAGCCCCCGTATTTACGAAATATTCAAGATTACCCGGCTGACCAAAATTTTCGATATATATCCTGACAAGGCCGACGCCGTTGCCAGCTTTGTCCAGGCGCAGTAGCTAATCCGCGTCGTGCCGGCCGAAGAATAATTGCCGTGCAGGACTATTTTCGGGTAAGGGAATACCTGATATTGTCGAAGGTTTTGCGGCTGTTGAGTGCCGGGTGCGGTAATTAAGGTTTCTGTTGGAGAAAGTTTTGACGAATCGGTCTATGGTCTCTAATCTTCCTATCAGTCGTTCAGTTGTCGTATCAAGCACTCCGGCGGCAGTCGTTGACGTATATAAACTGATTTTGCCCAGCTTGCAGTCGGGCAATTTTAGTGAGGATGATATATTCGCAGTTCATCTGGCTCTTGAAGAGGCCTTCATTAATGCGGTCAAGCACGGCAACAAGATGGAGCCGAGCAAGGCGGTACGTGTGGATTTCGCAGTTGAGGCGGACAAGATAGAAATCTCAATGACGGATGAGGGTGGGGGTTTCGACCCGGAGGTGATACCAGACCCGCGTTACGGTGATAATCTATACAAGCCCGCCGGCAGGGGGATGCTTCTGATGCGCTCGTTTATGGATGTCGTGGAATACAGCAAACAGGGCAGCAGCGTTCGTATGATAAGATACAGGGAAAAGCGGCATCCGTCAAAAAGTGCAGGCAGAGTCGGCAGATAGCCGATAATATCATTTCAAAGCAGCCGGAAAGAAAAAGTTATGGGTTTGTATTTACGCGGAATAATTGCTTCGATTTTGGTCGTAGTCGGACTGGCAGGGTGTGTTTCCGAGCCGATGCCGGAAGTCATTTATGATTACCATGCGCCGGCACCGGCGCCAACGCCGCCGGCCGTGACGATAACGCCGAGCCCTGCGCCTACGACGGTGCAGCCGAGCAATGCGGTCCCTCGTTACTGGCTACCTTCTCGGCCTGACAGGGCGTGGACGGCGATAATAATTCATCATTCGGGGACCCGCGAGGGCAACGCGGCCATATTCGATAAATGGCACCGCGAGGAAAACGGCTGGGAGGGCGTGGGCTATGATTTCGTAATCGGCAACGGGACCGACAGCGGCGACGGCGAGGTCGAGCCGACATACCGCTGGCGAGGCCAGCTTACGGGCGCGCACTGCGGCGGGACGCCGGGCAACTGGGCCAACGAGGAGGGGATAGGGATATGCCTTGTCGGCGATTTCAACCGCACGCTGCCGACTCCGAAACAAAGGGCGTCGCTTGTGCAGTTAGTCCGTTTTCTACAGCAGCGATACCGCATACCGAAAAGCAGGATTTACGGTCACGGGACGACGCCGGGGGCGCATATTACCGACTGCCCGGGCAGGCGGTTCCCGATGGCGTGGTTCAAGGCGTCACTTCCTAACTGACTTGGCCAAAGGGCGATTCGGAGATCGACGTAACGTCCTATAAAGCCGAATTGGTTCATCATTTTTGCTGATTTTCTGTTCCGAAGAGCGTCCAGATTCAAATTGCTGCATAAGTCGGGGGGATTTAATGCCGATTCAGAAGGGAACGAAGCAGAACCAGCAAAAAGATTTATTAGGAAATCTGAATAATGGACACATTTGGTTCGGGGTATTCGCAGGGTTGTGTATTGAACGAGCAGATAGCCAGGCAGGTATTCGATATACTGCCGGAGGACGGTCCTGTGCTGATAATTGTCAGTCGGCAGGGTAATTACTGGCCCAGCGACGCCGAGGGGTTCGCGAAGTTAGGCATCGCCGACGGATTTATTAAAGAGCTTTGCGCAAAGGTTGACGACGGCGTGGAGCCGGTCATAACGCAGATCAGCGATTTCAGCATCATCGCGACGGCGCTTGCCACCGAACGCACGGACACCGGCTACGTCATCGTTGCCCTCCCGCATTACAGCCCCGAATCCACATTAGCCAATATCACCTTAATCGAGATAATACTCAGCGAGGTCGGGCTTATAGCGCACCTCATCGAGCAGAACAATCTTCTTCACGAGCGGCAGATGAAGCAGCTTGTTTCCTGCGCCGCGGCAAATGACGAGGCGATGCTTAATTAGCCGGGCATTATCCTCGAAGTAATCGGCAATTCCGAACACCAAGTCACAAATCATCGCTGCCGGGGATGAATCCCGGACATCAGGTCCATAAATTTCAGACGAACCAGCCAGTCATTTCGATTGACATAAGTCGTGTATTTCAATAAAATACTCGGTTTCGATGCAACTGCGGCAGATGATACACGTGGCCGAAAGCCGGTCGATATTGATACGGAAGAAATTTTAATGAGCAATTTTATCGTTTTAGTCAAGCAGGTCCCGGACGTGTCTCAGATTACGGACAACGCCTTCGACCCGAACACCGGGACTTTAATCAGGTCGCGTCTGGCCAGCGTTATCAATGAGCTTGATACACAGGCGCTTGCCTTTGCGAACCGGATGTCCCGACTCGTCGGGAGCGGGTCAGGTAAAATCGTGGCGTTGACGATGGGGCCGCTGATGGCAGAAGAGGTGCTGCGATACACGCTGAGCAGGTGCGCCGATGAGGTGGTGCTTCTTACCGACAGGGCACTGGGCGGGGCGGACACCGTGGCGACGGCGAACCCTTTGGCGTTTTCCATAAGAAAAATCGTGAAGGAATTTTTCAACGGCGACAGCGACTATTACGTCGTGAGCGGGATGCAATCGGTTGACGGCGACACGGCCCAGGTGCCGCCCCAGATAGCCGAGGAGCTCGGTATTCCGTGTATCGCATACGCGACGGACTGCCAATACAACAACGGCCGGTTCGAATTCACAAGGATAATCAGCGGCGGAAGCCAGGTTGTCGCGACGAGGAGGCCGCCGGTCGTGGTTACCGTGGCAAAATACGAGTATCCGCTTTTTGCGACCTTAGTCGCCTCGCGGCATGCAAATAAGGCAAAGGTCGTTACCTGGACAAGCGCCGATATCAACGCCTCGCTAATCGGGGTGAAGGGTTCGAAGACGGCGGTGATACGCGTCTTTCCGCCGGGCAAGACGAGCAGGAAATGCCGGAAAATCGACGACGTAAAATCACTGGCAAAGGTCATAGCCGAAAGCGTCAAATCCGACAAAGGTACAGCCGGGGCATCTCAACAAGCCGCCCGATACGTTCTGCCCGCCAAACGCAAAAACAAGTTCGACAGGACTTTCGAGGGGACGGCCAAGGAGGTCGAGGACTATAAGATATTGGCCGACAAGCTTCGCGAGCTCGGTATAAATGACATTGCCTCAATCGATGAGCAGGCCAAAGACAAGATTCTCTCAGCAGCAGACGGGCATTTTCACAAGAATGCGCTCGACGATATGCTAAGGGGATTGCAGCTTGCCGAACCGAGCTACAGGGGCGAGGTATGGGTCGCGGCGGAGCACAGGGACAGGGTGATTCATCCGGCGACGTTCGAGCTGATTGGAAAGGCGAGGGAGCTTGCCGATTCGCTCGAAACGAAGGTCGGCGTCGTTATCGCGGGCAATCGCTTAGAGGACCTTGCGAAACATTTGATTACAGGCGGAGCCGATAACGTTTACATGATAGATGATGCGCTGTTGGCCGAGTTTGACCCGATTTCACATCGCAAGGCGATAGCCGACGCGATAGAAAAATATATGCCCCAGATAGTTCTTTACGCGGCGACGCCGCAGGGCAGGATGCTGGCGCCATTGGTTTCATACAAGTTGGGCTGCGGGCTGACGGCCGACTGCACGGGTCTCGATATACGCGACAGCTCGCGCAAAGGACAGGTTGGGATTCTGCTTCAGACGCGTCCTGCGCTTGGCGGCAACGTTATGGCGACGATTTGCACGAAAAATTCTAGGTCGCAAATGGCGACGGCCCGGCCCGGTGTTATGAAGCGTCTGCCCGAGGACCCGGACAGGACGGGGAATATCATCAATCACCGCGTCAGAATTACAAAAGATGACATTTCCTTAGAGGTAATCAAAACCGAGCTTGCCGCGGGGGAAGTCAATTTCGAGGCGGACGCAATAATCAGCGGGGGCAAGGGAATGCAAAGCCGGGACAACTATGAAGAAATACTGCGAATGCTGTGTGATGCGGTTGGGACCAAGCTGGGTATTTCCGTCGAGAGCGGCGCCAGCAGGGCGGCGGTTGAGCAGGGATTCGCCGAAAGGATTCACCAGGTGGGCCAGACGGGTACGGCCGTGGGGCCTAAGCTTTATATCGCCATCGGGATATCCGGGGCGATTCAGCATATGATAGGCGTGGCGAACACCGAGACAATCGTAGCAATAAACAGCGACCATAACGCACCCATATTCAAACAGTGCGATTATTATATCGTGGGGACGGCTGAGGATATCGTGCCGCAACTGGCCGAAGCGTTGCAGGAGTGTGATTAGTGGCTGACGGGAATTACAACAGTGTCGAGGTTCTTGTAGTGGGCGGGGGGCCTGCGGGCTTGTCTTGCGCGATACAATTGAAGCTGCTTCGGCCTCAAACGGAGGTCTGCGTCATCGAGAAGGGGGCCGAGCCGGGCAATCATAATCTTTCAGGCGCTGTTTTGGAAAGAGAGCCGATTCACACGCTTTTGGACGCCGCCAGTCCCGGCTGGCGCGATACGGACATTGCCAAAGACGTCTTCGCCAGCAAGGTCGATAAGGACGATGTCCTGTTTTTGCCGGGTAAGCGGTTCGGCATCAATATACATTTTGCGATTCGTTTGGCGAAGATGTTCGGGCTGGGTTTTGGTCAGATGACGCATATCGGCGATTATTCGGTATCAATAAGTAAGCTCACCAGGTGGCTAAGCCAAATTGCAAAGCAGGTCGGCGTCGAGGTGCTGTGCGGCTTTGCGGTGGCGGACATCATCGTCAATGAAACGGGGGCATCGGCGGTCAAATTAGTTGACCAGGGACTTGATAAGGAAGGTCACAGGCAGCCCAATTATATCGAGGGCGAGACCATCGAGGCGAAATTCATTGTCTTAGCTGAGGGCTGCGACGGGTTATTGACGGAGAAATTCGTTGATAAGGCGGGGCTTAAGCGAAAGGTAAATCAGCTTTACTCGGTCGGCATCAAAGAGCTGATTAAAGTCAGTCCGGAACAATACGCGAAATTCACGGCCGGGAGAGTCATTCATGCGATGGGCTATCCGATATGGACGCCTATAATCGGGCCGGGGGTGTTCGGGGGCGGGATTGTTTATGCCGGACAAGCGGAACATTTAGCAGTCGGTATGATTGTCGGTGCGGACTGGAAATATCACGATTTCAACCCGCAGGACGCGCTGACACTTTTCAAGGGGCACAAACGAATCAGGCGGTTTATCGAAAGGGGCACGGTCGTCGAGGCGGGGGCGAAAATGATACCGGAGGGCGGCTGGTACGCCGTGCCGAGAGACCCTGCGATGGGGACAATCGGGAAAGGCAACGTGCTTATAATCGGCGACAGCGCCGGTTTTGTGAATATGCTGAAAATCAAGGGGCTGCACAACGCGATTGATTCCGGGATGACGGCAGCAAAGGCAATCGCAGATACAATCGAGATGCCGAACCAATCGGCTGCCCGTTATACAGATTTGATTTTGAAATCGAACGTTGCCAAGGAGATGAAAGGCGCGGCAGCTTTTCGCCAGACGGTAGCGAAGTTCGGGCCTTTGCAGGGGATGCCTTTGTCGGTTTTAGGGAAGCTGCTGCCGGTATTTAATGTCGAAAAGGATTACGAGGCGATGACGGTTGGGAGGTATCGGCTCAAACCCGGGCAGAATTTCGACAAGGACACGTTTACGGCGACGGCGGCGACGCATCATCGGGAAGAGCAGCCGTCTCATCTGACGATTTTGGATTCCGAGGTCTGCCGGACGAAATGTACTCCGAAATTTTGCAGTCCCTGTATTACGTTTTGTCCTGCCGGCGTTTATGAAACCGTAGGCGGCGTGGTCAAGCCCGCCAATCCGTCAAATTGCCTGCACTGCAAGACCTGCCAGAGAAAATGTCCGTTCGATAATATCCGCTGGACGGCACCGGAAGGCGGCGGCGGCCCGCGGTACAAACGTATGTAAATTCATCGTTGATAATATGCTCGGCCGCTGCTATCTTAATGGAGAGCATAATTGAGAGATCAATAAATGGAACTGACTTGGCCGATAAGGTTGCGGATAGCATTGGTGGCGGCGTTGGGAGCTGCTGTGATAGGGGTGTATTACTGGCCCCGGGTCGCACCGGCCGACCCGTTCGACGTTGTGTCGGTGGTCAGCGGGGCGATAAGTGTCGGCAATGTAACGACGCTTCTGGCGATGGCTTTCGGCGTCGGGCTGGTCTCGTATTTTTTATCGTGGCCTTACGGAAGCAGCATCGGGATATTGGCCGTGCCTGCTGGCCTTGCGGTTTGGGCGGTTCGCGGAGGAACTATGGGAAACCTGATGCAGATGAACGCATCAGTTGAGGGCCGGGAGCAGCTTTTCGCGATGATGAAGTGGGAGCCGTTACTGTGGCTGTCGATAGTCGGTGCGGGTTTTTTGGGGGTGTTTTTGGGCTGGATTTTAATTCGGTCTGAGAAATCGGCTGAGGCAGGCAAGCTCGAAAAACCCATCGAACAAAAGACAGGTAAATCCAGGGTCAGTAACTATGTAGCTGTTATCGTGGCGATTGTTGGTTCGGCGGTAGTGGGACAGTTTTTTATCGGAATGTTCGCGCGCGATGTTTCTTTAATAGACCCGACATACGGTGTTGCGGTGGGTCAGCCGGCAACGGCGCAGATTGTCTTTGCGGTGCTGGTTAGTTTTGGGATTATGGGTTTTCTGGTAAAGAAGGTGCTGGGCCTCAATTATATCTGGGTCATAATCGGTTCTTGTTTTATAACTGCTATAGCAGTAAGGGCTTACGGCAAAGAAGGAATCCTCGTATATTTCTTCGACCGCTGGCCGGCGGTGTTTTTCTCGAGTCCCCTTTTGACGGTCCTGCCGATTCAGATTGTTGTATTCGGGACAATCGGCTCAGTGGCCGGTTACTGGCTGGCTGCAAGTTATGATTATCGACAGCATCATGAGCCAAAAGAGGTGAAAGACATCTTTTAGACGTTTTTAAACGCTGCAAACGCATATCTTTTTTTGACGACATTTCTTTTGTATAAGCTGCTGCTATATAAGAGGTTACGTACCATCCGTCCTATAATGGGGATGTATCGCACAAGTAAAGCAAAAATTCGTTGTTTTCACGTCTTAAATTGGCCGAAGAAATAGTTGGATTTGCGGGTTAGCCGTTTGCCATGAGATATGGCGAAGAACAGGGATGAACAGAGTAAAAAACAACCTCGTATAATATTTAAGGACAGCATGCCTGCAAAAGGAGTTGACTGATGTTGGTACTCAGCCGTCAAAAAGATGAATCTATTATGATAGGCGACGACGTGGAAATCACGATTGTGGATGTGAGAGGGGATAAGGTTCGCCTGGGAATAACGGCGCCGAAGGAAATACCGGTGCATCGCAAAGAGGTGTACGAGGCGATACAGAGGGAGAAAAAAGAGGCGCAGAAAAAACAATAGAACAACGAGAGCAGGCATAAGTAAACCGGCCTTTCGGAAAAGACCCGAAAGGCCGGTTTTTTCTGCGCTGATTTTGCCCAGGTTAAGAGTATAAGACGAAAATAAGCATTGGCTGCAGAGAGAGGATTTGCCGGAGGATGTTGTTGACAGTAAGGATGACAAGAGTATTATTCGGGACAGTCGAAAGCCGATAGATAAAAGGATATGAAATGAGCTGAAAATACAGGAACATATTTGCAGGAGGCATAGCGATGGAACGGAATTTCAGGCGTTTATCATTTGTGGCGGCGGTAAGTGTGGTTTTGGCCGGCTGGTGCATGTGCACGGCAGCAGACACCGGCAGTGAGGCAAAGCTTCAGCTTAAAGAAGTATCTCTTTTCAAGAACGGGCTGGGCTTTTTCGTATCGGAGGCGGAGATTCCGAAGAAGGCGGAGTCATTCTATATCATCCCGCAGGCAGCACCTGCTCACGGGACGTTCTGGGTGTCGTACCCGGAGAAGGTGAAGGCGGAGATGCTGGTTGCCAAAGAGGAGCAGACGGACAAAGAGGTCGAGGTGACGAATATGTTAGATCTGCTGGCGGCCAATATTGGCAAGAAATTGCGGCTGGTTGTGTCCGACGAAGAGATAATCGAAGGAGTGATAGAGCAGTTTGTGGCAGAGGAGCCGAAAGAGCCGGCGAATCCGTACTCGCCTGGAAGCGTGACGCCTGAACAGCGGAGGACAGGCGGTTACGTCAGCACGCCCGAGCTGGTCATAGTAAAGACCAAAGAAGGCGAAGTAGCCATCAGAACGGGCAGCATCAGGCGAATAGATTTTATCGATACAAAGGCGACGAGGACGCGAACCGACAAGGTAAAGAATTACCGGCTGGACGTGAATCTCGGAAAAGGTTCGGGCAGGAGAAAGATAGGCGTGAGCTATCTTGCAAAAGGTGTGACGTGGGCGCCGAGCTACCTGATTGATATTACGGAGCCGGAGGAGGCGAAGATAGCGGCAAAGGCGGAGGTCATAAACGAGGTTTGTGATTTTGACGGGGTTGATTTGGAGCTTGTGACGGGATTTCCGAATGTTCAGTTTTCCGACGTGGTAAGCCCCTTAGCGATGAAGGAGAACCTTGCGAGTTTTTTGCAGGCGCTTTCGAGCGGACAAAGCCGGCGGGGAAGAGCCGCCGGCCGTTTGGCCAATGTGATGAGGCAAAGTGTGGTGTATTCAGCCGAAGAAATGGACGCGAGCGGTGCTCTTATGCCGGCATACGGCGCAGCGGAGGCGGGGAAGGTCGCGGAAGACCTTTTCCTTTATCCGGTCAGGAATGTAACGCTGTGCAAGGGATGTGTGGGTTATGTGCCTTTGTTTACCGAGGCAGTGCCTTATAAGCATATTTACCAGTGGCAGATACCGGATTATCTCGATGAATACGAGCGGTACCGGTCGGACGTTCGGCCCGGGGAGAAGGGCGAGCAGGAGGTTTGGCACTGCATAAGGTTGGAAAACAATACAAAAGTGCCGTGGACGACGGCACCTGCGGAGGTAATAAAAGAGAACGCGATTTTAGGGCAGGATATTTTGAATTATACGCCGGTAAAGGCCAAAAGCACAGTCCGCATAACGCGTGCCGTCAGCGTCAAGGCAGAGGAGGCCGAGTTTGAAAAAGAGAGGAAGCGCGATGCTGCGCAAATGTACGGCTACCATTATGATTTGGTGACGATTGACGGGAAACTGTCGTTGAATAACTTCCAGGAAAAGGCGATTACGCTGGAGATAACCAAGACAATGTCTGGCGAGCTGAAAGAGGCCGGGTCGGATCCGAAGGTGGACAAGCTGGCCAGGGGGCTTCGAATGATGAATCCCGTTTTAAAGCTTACCTGGACGATTGAGCTTGGGCCGGGCGAACAAAAGGATATAGATTATACGTATGATGTTTACATAAGGAGATGATTTTGCCTTGAGAGAAATCAAAGGGATTGATAGAGTAATAGTTGCAGAATAAGAACAACGGGCATCGAACTTACGGAATTGTGCGCACAAGAAGGGATTTGAAAAGATGAAGGTGTTATTAGTCGGCGGCGGGGGCAGGGAGGACGCTATTGCGTGGAAGCTGGCACAATCGAAGAAACTGAGCAAACTGTATATTGCACCGGGTAATCCGGGAACGGCAAGGTGGGGGGAAAATGCGGCGATAAAGGCCGATGACGTGGAGGGGCTGGTCAAATTCGCAAAAGAGAAGCAGGTGGAGCTTGCGGTAATCGGGCCTGAGGACCCGCTTGCGGCGGGGGCGGTGGATGCGTTCGAGGAGGCGGGGATAAAGGCGTTCGGGCCTGCAAAATCGGCGGCACAGCTCGAGGCGGACAAGTCATTCGCCAAGAGGATAATGCGGTCAAGCTCGGTATCGACGGCAGAGGGCAGGATGTTTACGAGGTTTGAAGATGCCAAGGCGTATATAGCGAGCAGGGATGAGCCGGTAGTGGTGAAAGCGGCTGGTTTGGCGAAGGGCAAGGGAGTGATAGTTTGCGATGAGCCGTCAGACGGGATATTGGCGGCAGAGAAAATAATGGTGGACAGGATATTCGGTTCGGCGGGGGATAAGGTGGTGGTGGAGGATAAACTCATTGGTGAGGAGGCATCGATACTGGCGTTTGTGGACGGCAGAAGCATATACGTGATGGAATCATCGCAGGACCACAAGCCGATAGGCGATGGCGATACGGGGCCCAATACCGGAGGAATGGGGGCGTATAGTCCTGCGCCGGTGGTGACCGAAGCGATGATGGGCCAGATAGAGCGAGAGATTTTAGTTCCGGTTGTGGATTGTATGAATCGCAACGAAACGCCTTACAAGGGGATTCTTTACGCCGGGATAATGGTGACGGCGGGCGGGCCGAGGGTGCTGGAATTTAACGTCAGGTTCGGGGACCCTGAGACGCAGCCGATTTTGATGCGGCTGAAGAGCGATTTGTTAGAGGTTTTCCTGGCAGTTTGTGAGCAGCGTCTCGATGAGGCGACGCTGGAATGGGACAAACGGCCTGCGGTGTGCGTAGTGATGGCTTCGGGCGGTTATCCGGGTGATTATCAGAAGGGCAGGGAAATAAAGGGCATCGAGGAAGCGGAGAAGCTGCAAGACGTGGTAGTGTTTCACGCGGGTACGGCGATGAAGGACGGGTCATTGGTAACGGCAGGGGGCAGGGTGCTGGGAGTGACTGCGCTGGGAGAGACGATAGGGGAGGCGAAGTCACGGGCATACGAGGCGGTGAGCCGGATAAGCTTCGAGGGTGCGTATTACAGAAGTGATATTTCGGACAAGGCGATTAAGGTCAGAGGACGACGATAAGTTATGCCTTCTGTTTTGAAAGGGCGTGTCAGGAGAAGGGGCAGGAGGATATGGAGATGGTTTCTTGAATTTGTATTAACGGCGGCCGTGATGTGGATGGGGCTGGTGTTTGCCGGGCGGGTGCTGCCCAAGATTGCCCTGCGGGAGATTTCAGAGTTAACGAACACGAGAATAGATGCGAGGGAGGTTGATTTTCGATTCGACGGGTCGGTATCTATCGAAGACCTTTCAGTTTGGCCCAAAGTTTCAGCGGGTTACGATAACTCGATTCTCAAGGCGGAGACGGTCCGGGTTCATTTCCGGGTGGGCAGTTTAATGAAATTCAGACCCCGGCTGAAAGAAATATTTGTCGATGATTTTGTGTTGAAGGCATTGTATGACTCAGACAGAGGCGAGTGGAATTTATCGGGATTGAAGATAGAAATGCCGCGCGGCGCCGGCGGGCAGCTTCCTCTTGTCTGGTTTGAGAACGGTTCGATTGAATACGTCCGGGCGGCCGGTAATCATGAGCGCAGGGAAGACAGCTGGCCGGTGTCGGCACGTTTGCGACCCGAGGAGAAGATTGTAGGAGGGTATAGTTTTGACGTATCGAGCGCGGGTGAACAGAATTTCGAAAAAAGCGCGATAGTCGGTTACTGGCAACCCGGCCGGGTAGTTGTGGGGGGGAGGATATCATCGAAGGACGTACCGGGGTTCAAGCGTCCGTGGACCGTGAAGGCGTTTGATGCGGATATGGCTTATGAGCCGAACAAGGCATACACGCTCAGGGCCACAGTCAAGGATTTTAACTGTCCGCCGAGCGAGTCGGGAAAGATTTTTTCGTTCGATACGAAATCGGTGGCGGAAAAGGCGCCGTTTGTCGATGCACTGCAGAGATTTTTCGACAGGTATAATCCGTCCGGCAGGATTGACATAGATTTGCGGTCTTCGGGCAACCTCGCAAAAATCAGCGGAAGCAAAATAGCCGGGACGGTTTACTGCAGCGACGCTTCGGTGCGCGACAGGGAATTTCCGTATCAAGTTGAGCATATAACGGGAAAGATAGAACTGACGGAGAAAAGTGCCGAATTTCAGGGGCTGAAAGGCCGGCATAAAGACGTGGAGCTTGGTTTTGCGGGGTGGGCTTCGGATTTCGGAGCGAACTGGAAATATTTGTTGCAGATAACCAGCAATAATATGCTGCTGGACAAAGACCTGTACGATGCACTCGGTGATAACGCCCAGCGGTTCTGGACCGCATTTTCACCAAGCGGGGTGGTGGCGATAAACTATTCGAAGAGCCGGCTTTCGGAGAAGGCCAGGGAGACGGCCCTTGCGGTAGAGTTGCTCGGCGTGAACAGCAAATACGCGGGGTTCGAGTACCCCCTGAAGGATACGAGGGGAAAGCTTTTTTTTGAGACCGGCGGTATCGAATTTTCAAACGTGATATCACAATGGGAGGGGCGCAAGATTACAATAAACGGCAGGGCGAATTTCGGCCAGGGGGAGAAACCGATGTACGAAGTTTTGGTCAAGGGCGAGAACATACCGCTGGATTCGACCCTGGAGGGGGTGCTGCCGGCCGAGCAAAAGGAGATTTACAATCAATTCGAGATGGCAGGTGCGATTGATACGACTATAAGGATTTTCACTCCGCGGGACGAAGAAGGCAAAGCGACATTCACGGCAGAAGTTTTTCCGAAGGGAAGCTCCGTGAAGGCCAAGGCACTGCCAATAGTTATCAGCGACGTTACGGGGAAAATTGTCTTCGAGCCGAAGGAGGTGGACATCAATGACCTGAGCGGTCGATACGGAGAGGGGACGGTCAGATTTTCGGGAAACGTATGGCCTCAAAGCGAAGAAAGAAGGTCGGATTATTGCCTGTCGATGCAGGCAAAGGGCATCGAGCTAAACGAAGATTTTATCACGGCGCTGCCTGGCTCTCTTGGAGAGGTGGTCAGGGAGCTTCACCCGGGCGGGAAAGTGAATCTGACGGCGGACGTCGGCAAGGACGCAAACAGCAACTGTGTCGGCAACCGGCTTATTGTAGAATGCCTCGGCAATACGATAGATTGTAATCTGCTGCCTTATCCTCTGCGGGATATTTCGGGGCGATTAGTTGTACAACAAAATCGAATCGGGCTTGAGGATATTACGGCAAAGGCGGTGCACAAGGTCCGGGGCGAGCCGGTGGAAGCGGTGATGAAAATGTCGGGCAAAATGACGCTGGAAGACAAGCATACCACAGGTGAGGGGATGAAAATCACGGCAGGAGAGATGAATTTTTCCGGCGATAACGTGAGATTCAAGGGGAAAAGTTTCGAGAGAATGGATACGGTTTTAGAATATGACCCGGAGTCAGAATCGTGGCTGTCACAATATTTTGTTGCGGATTTCTATGACGGGAAAATGATAGGCAAGCTGCAGCTGAAGCAATCCGAAGACGGCGGACTGAACTATCTTCTCGAGGCCAGTGTAGCCGGGGCGGATTTGAAGAAATTTCTTTCGGACAGGCCCGAAGAGAAGGGACCTGAGGAGCATTACAGCACCGGGACGATAAACGGCTCATTGAGCATAGTGGGTTCGGTAGTCGACAAGAGTATTCGTCTGGGCAGGTGCCGGCTGAAGATAATCGATATGGAGGTCGGCAAGCTCTCACCGCTGGCGAAGCTGCTGACAGGGCTTAACCTGACCGAGCCGAGCGATTATGCGTTTGACCAGATGCTGGTGGACGCCTATATCCAGGACAACAGGGCATTTCTCCGGCAGATTGACCTGTCGGGTAAGTCGCTTGCATTTAACGGTTCCGGCTGGCTGGATTTGAAGACGGACGATATTAATCTGGTATTGACGGCGCGAGGCAAACGTCTGGCGACGAAGAAGCCGTCTATACTGGAATCGCTGACGGAGGGGTTAGGCCGGGCGGTTGTTCGTGTGGAGGTCAGGGGCAAAGCGAGCGATCCGGTGGTGATGACGAGGCCCTTGCCGGTTATCGGGGAGACGCTGGAGATATTAGGAACGCCGAGAGGAAATTAGACAATTGCCGCGGGCAGATTGGGAGGAATTTCAAAAAGACAAGCTGTTGCTCAGTTGTGTCTTTTTGACCTGCGGATTAATGCGATAGCCCCAAGGCCGAGCAAAGCAATCGTGGCAGGTTCCGGGACCGGCGTTGCATATCCGCTGACCTTGAACCAGTCGGAGTGGTGTGAGGTGTTGTCGGTGTAGAATTTAATTAATGCTATCTGGCCGTTCTCAACCGGATTGCTGTAGAAAAATAAATCCAAGGTTTCGCCATCAGAACCGAGGATTGCATTATCTACCGTCTGTTGTACCCAACCCACAGACAATCCGCCCCAGATATACAGTTCGGGATCGAATTCTCCGCCTGTGATGAAGTCAACGTCGGAGGTACTCCAGGGAGAGCAGACCTCTTTCATTCTGAGGTGGAAATCGCCCCAGTCGGGTCCACCACACCAGTTTATAGCTATAACGGAAGCCCAGCCCTTCCAGGGGTCGGCATCGTTATGCAGAAAGTCCATCTCGTAATCCGTGCCAAACCCGCTGATTCCACAGGGGTCCTCTACACTGCCCCAAGTGCCATCGTGCGCAAATGCATATTGAGTAAATGCAGATATGATTAGACACGCGAGAATTACAAGACCAACCCTGACCGCTCTCATCACTGCTCTCCTTCTTCGTCCTATGGTGTGTGCTACTGCCCTTCTTTCCTCATTCTCTATCGTTGCGGGCACAGTCAGGTGTATTATTTAAAGCGCCCACTCCATTTAGCGTGATTTTATCCTCTTATGTGGGGAGGTGTCAAGGGGAAATTTTGCGAAATTTTGTTTTTTTTGTTAAAGCGGGGTTTTCAGTGTAAAAAACGGGATTCCGGTCTAATTTTTTTGTTCTAATGATTTTTTACGTAAAATACGCTTGTTAGAATGAACAAACAGCCGAAGACATAGTAATATAGCAATATAGTAATGTTTATATGTATTAGGGGATGTCAAGATGACAAAGAACAAAAGGGAAATAGACAGGGTTGACGCTGAGCACGTCGCGGAGGTACTTAAAACGGTTGCCCACCCGGTCAGAATCGCCATTATAGAGGTCCTGGAAAACGGGGAGATGTGTGTGGGTGATATTGTCGAGGCCCTCGGCGGCAAGCAGGCGATAATCAGCCAGCAATTAAATATGATGAAAGACAAGGGAGTGCTGGAGTGCAGGCGCGACGGAGTGAATGTATATTATCAGGTCAAAAATAAAAACGTTATCCGGCTTCTAGATTGTATAAGGGACCACTGTGAGACGAATGTTTCGGCCAAGGCGGATTAGGGATATGATTTATCGGCAAGCGGCGAAATGACTGCGATATTCAGAAATAAGGATTCGATATCCGGAGGTTTGCTGTAATGGAATTAAAGCAGGGATTAGTGGATTATTCAATCAGGCACTACAAGCTGGTTGCCGTTCTAATGGTGATATTTACGCTGGTGACGGGGGCGATGATACCATTTATGAAGGTCGATACCGACCCGGAGAACATGCTTTCCAAAAATGAGGCGGTGAGGGTTTTCCACAATCTTGCCAAGCAGGAGTTTGCCCTTCACGATATCGTGGTCGTCGGCATCGTTAATAACAAGAACCCGAACGGCGTTTTTAATCCGCATTCCCTGTCGAGGATTTACGAGCTTACGGAATTTTCGAAGACGCTGAGATGGCCGAGCGAGAATGACCCGGGTGAGCAGGTCGGCGTTATCGAGAGCGACCTGCTGGCGCCGTCAACGGTTGACTATATCGGCCAGGGCGGCCCCGGCGTAGTGACGTTCGAGTGGCTGATGAACAAGCCGCCCACCACGGAAGCAGAAGCGCTGGAGATAAGAGACAAGGCGATGAGCAATCCCCTTTTGAAGGGGACGTTAGTATCGGAGGACGGCAGGGCGATTTGCCTGTATCTGCCCTTGTCGAGCAAGGATTTGAGCTACCGCGTTTACAGCGCACTTAGGGAAAAAATAGCGACGTTCACAGGAGATGAGCAATACTACATTACGGGATTGCCTGTAGCCGAGGACACGTTCGGCGTCGAGATGTTCATACAGATGGCGATATCGGCACCGGCGGCGATGTTAGTTGTATTTTTGCTTATGCTGCTTTTCTTCCGGAAGCTGGTGCTGGTTATTTCGCCGATGATAGTGGCGATGGTATCGGTAGTTTCGACGATGGGGCTTTTAATCGGGTTCGGATTTCCTGTGCATATTATGAGCTCGATGATACCGATATTTCTCATGCCGATATCGGTGGTGGATTCGGTGCACATACTTTCGGAATTTTTCGAGCTTTATACGAAGGAGAAGGGCAGGGCCGGCACAATCAGGGAGGTCATGGGTAATCTGTTTACGCCTATGCTTTACACCTCACTGACGACGGCGGCCGGTTTCGGGTCGCTGGCGATGACGCCGATACCTCCGGTCCAGGTTTTCGGGATATTTGTGGCCATCGGGGTAATGATAGCGTGGGTGTTCACGGTGACGTTTGTGCCCGCGTATATAATGATGATAAGCGACAAGACGCTGGAGGGGTTCGGTCGTGCGGCGGTCCATACAGAAAAGCCGGGCTGGCTTACGAGGGTGCTCAACAGGACGGGGCGATTCACTTACAGAGCGGCCAAACCGATACTGGCGGTGACGGCCGTGATTACGGCGGTCGCTGTTTACGGGATTACGAGGATTCAGATAAATGACAATCCCGTGAAATGGTTTGCCAAGCGCCATCCGATACGCCAGGCGGACATCGAGCTGAACAAACATTTCGGCGGGACTTATATGGCGTATCTTGTCCTCGAAAGTCAGGACAAAGGAAACGTTGACAGCGCATTTACCGATTCCCTGCTAAAAAAGTGGCGGGAGAAAAGCAAAGAAATAGAGGGCGGGGAGAATATCACGGGCGAGGTCGAGAAGCTTATTGTTTCGAAAAGTTCGGGCCAGAAGAGCAAAGGGCAGTACCTCGACGAATTGATTGGTGCGGCCAGCGAGAAGGAAAAGGCATCGAGCGGCGAGACGGCCGACCTGTGGTATGAGGCCGGCGATTTCTTTGATATGCATAAGGAAGGTCTTAAAGTATTCACAAGGCCGGATGTTCTTAACTACGTAGCGGGACTGCAGGAGTATATGCAGCAGTCGGGTCTTGTGGGCAAGAGCAATTCGGTTGCGGACGTGGTGCGAAAGGTTTACCAGGAGCTGACCGACGGCAGACCGGAAAGCTACGTGATTCCCAAAACCTCGGCGGCGGTTGCCCAGTGTCTTTTGCAGTTTCAGAGCAGTCATAAGCCCAATGATTTGTGGCATCTGACGACATACGATTATACCAAGGCCGACATCTGGTTTCAGCTTCGAAGCGGGGACAACAAGGATATGGAGAGGGTGGTGAAGGAAGTGAATAGGTATTTTGCCTCTAATAAGCCGCCTGTGCCTTTGAAACACGACTGGGCTGGCCTTACTTATATCAATACCGTCTGGCAGGACAAGATGGTTTTCGGGATGCTGCAGTCGTTTTTAGGCAGCTTCCTGATTGTGTTTATTATGATGTCAATACTGTTCCGTTCGCCGTTGTGGGGACTGGTGTGTATGATGCCGCTGACGATTACGATAGTCGTCATCTACGGCCTGATAGGACTGACCGGCAAGGATTATGATATGCCGGTGGCGGTATTAAGCGCGCTGACATTGGGAATGGCGGTCGATTTCGCGATACATTTTCTCGAGCGCGCCAGGGTCAGCTTTGCCCAAACGGGTTCCTGGCAGGCAAGCTCAAGTGAGATGTTCGCCGAGCCGGCCAGGGCGATAAGCAGAAACGTCGTGGTTATCGCGGTCGGATTTTTGCCGCTGCTGGCGGCGCCGTTGGTGCCATACAAGACGGTCGGGATATTTATGTGCGCGATTATGGCGCTGTCGGGACTGGTGACGCTGATGGTGCTGCCTTCGACGTTGAAACTGGCGGAGAAGACGTTGTTCAGGCGCGAGGCGGCGCCTATGACCGCGACCTGCAACTGCGGTTTTTGCATTATCATTTCAACGGCTGCGGCGGTCCTGATTGCGCTGAACCTGCATCAGAACTGGCACCTGCCTATGGGCAAGCTTGCCTGGATGAGTATTGCGGCGATAGTAGTGATGGCGGCTGTTTGTGGAATAATGTCGCGCAGGCAGGCGTGCAAAAGACAGGCGGACGGCGGAAAGTCAAATGTTACGAAATGAGCAAATTTGATGTTTAAAAAAGCGGATAGTCGGAGGTAAATTATGACTGTTGAAAGAGATTTGAGAGGTATCGCCGGATTTTTTATTCTGGTCAGTGTTTTGCTGGCACATTATCATTCCCAGTACTGGCTTATTTTTACTGCGTTTGTAGGATTGAACCTGCTGTAGTCGGCCTTTACGGGGTGGTGCCCGATGATGGCGATACTTAAAAAATTAGGCGTAAAAAGCCGGGAATAAACGGATATAAGAAAGCGAGGTATAAAATGAGATTATTAACTGCACTTATGATTGTGATTGTATGTTCAACGGCGGTTATTGCGGCCCAGGACGCCAATGCGCCAGAGAAAATAAGCGATGTTGACACTATAGTCAATAAGGCGAACTTGGTCGCATACTATCAGGGCGACGACGGCAAGGCGAAGGTTACAATGACGATAACCGACAAGAGAGGACAGACGAGGAACCGCGAGTTTGTTATTTTGCGCAAAGACGTGGAAGACGGCGGCGACCAGAAATATTACGTTTATTTTCTCAGACCCGCCGATGTCCGCGGAATGGTTTATATGGTCCACAAGCACACCGACATTTCAAAGGACGACGACAGGTGGCTGTATCTGCCGGCACTGGACCTTGTGAAGCGAATCGCCGCCAGCGACAAGCGGACGAGCTTCGTCGGCTCGGACTTTCTGTATGAAGACGTATCCGGGCGCAACCTGGCCGAGGATACCCATACGCTGATTGAGACGACCGACAAATATTACGTGGTGAAGAACGTCCCGAAACAGCCGGACAGCGTTGAGTTCAGCTATTACGATGTTTCTATAGACCGCAATAATTTCGTGCCGATGAAAATGGAATTTTACGACAGGCAGGGCAAGCTCTATCGTGTAATCGAGTCGCAGAAGGTCGAGACGATACAGGGATTCCCGACAGTTGTGAAATCTGTTGCTTCGGACCTGAACACAGGCGGCAAGACGGAGATGGAATTCAGCGAGGTGAAATACAACATAGGTCTTGGCGACATATTTACGGAGCGATACCTGAGAAGGCCGCCTGCGGAGGCAAGAAGATGATCGGATGGAGGAGGGGTATAGTCGGCTTATTCGTTGCTTTGCTGGCGGTGCCGGTTATGGCGGGGCAGGAGGACGCAAATGATTTGTCGTCGATACTGTCGAATTTGAACGTGCACGGGTTTTACGAGCTGCGGGCGGGATACCGCACGAGGAACGACAAATACGAGAAAGATATGTCGCTGATGGAGCAGCGGCTGCAGCTCGAAGTGTCACTTCACTCGGTATGGGGCGACTTGAAATTCAAGGGCGATACGGTCGGCGACCTGGTAGAGGAGGAGGGGTATTTCGACCTGAGGGAGGCGTATCTGTTCACGATGCCGTATGATTTTATGGACGTGAAAGTCGGCAGGCAGATACTGACGTGGGGGACGGGAGATTTGATTTTTATCAATGATTTGTTCCCGAAGGACTGGCAGTCGTTTTTCATCGGCAGAGACACCGAATACCTCAAAGCGCCTTCGGACGCGGTGAAGATGAGCTTGTTCAGCGGGGTCGCCAATCTTGATATTGTTTATACACCGCAGTTCGACAGCGACCGGTATATAAATGGCGAGCGGCTGAGTTACTGGAACTCGAACCTGGGCAGATTGGCCGGGCAGGATGCGAAAATACATACCGAAAAGCCGGACAAGTGGTTCAGGGACGACGAAATCGCATTGAGATTATACAAGAACGTCAACAATTACGAGTATGCCCTGTATGTGTATCACGGCTACTGGAAGAGCCCGGGGGGGCAGGATGTTGTCAGGGGCAAGGCGATTTTTCCGGATTTGGACGTTTACGGAGCCAGCGTTCGCGGCGATGTGGGCAAGGGCATCGGCAACGTTGAAGTCGGCTACTACGATTCGAGGCAGGACCAGAGCGGTAAAGACAGGAACATCAATAATTCCGAGTTTCGGTTTCTCGTCGGCTACACGCAGGATATAGGAAAGAACTTTACAGCCGGTCTGCAATATTACGTCGAGCGTATGATGGATTATGGTGAATATAAAGACAGTATGCCTTCGGGGCTGGCGCGGGACAGGAATAGGCATCTGATTACGCTGCGGCTGACGAAATTATTGATGAACCAGAACCTGCGGTGCTCGTTATTTACGTATTTTTCGCCCTCAGACAAGGACGTGTATATGAGGCCGAACGTCAATTACAAGGTCAGCGACAATTTAGCGGTCGAGGCGGGCGCTAATATCTTTTTCGGCGATTACCAAAACACATTCTTCGGCGAGTTCGAGAACGATTCGAATATCTATACCGGCGTTCGTTACAGTTTTTGAAGACGCTTTTCATCACGCAACAGGCAAAAAGCAGTAAAGATAACTCCTTATTTGGCAAGAGATTATGGCCGGAGGGGAAAATTCCACAGATTTTTTCAAAGAAAGTGTTGACGAGGGCGATAATACTGATATACTTGTATTAGTTGAGATAGGACAAATAAAGAGATTGGGATATGCAGATACGAATAGACAATGCTTCGGACAGAGCCGTTTATCAGCAGATAATGGACCAGGTGAAATATGATATTGCCTGCGGCAAGCTTAAGAAGGAAGAGCGGCTGCCTACGGTCAGACAATTAGCTGGTCAGCTTGCGATAAATCCCAACACAATAGCAAAGGCATACCAGCAATTGGAGCGGGAGGGAATAATATCGACGAGGCCGGGCGCTGGGACGTTTGTGGCAAACCTGGACAACTCCCTTAGCGCATCGGTCAAAAAGAAGCTTATCTGCGAGGATTTGGAAAGGGCAGTAGTTGACGCTTTTCATATGCAGATTGACAGCCAGACGCTGCTGAAATGGTTTAATGAAGCCATCGGGAAATTCAATCTCAAGTGATTGAGAGGGCGCACTATGAGCGAATACGTAATACAAACCGAAAATCTTGTCAAGTTCTTCGACGGGAGATGCGTTCTGAACGGCATCGACCTGAAAGTGCCTGAGGGCTGTATATACGGGCTTTTGGGCCGAAACGGCGCGGGCAAGACGACGATAATCAGAATTTTGTTAGGTCTTGAGCCGGGCACGAGGGGCAAGTCAATGGTATTGGGTGTGTCATCGTGGCAATTGCCTGTGTCGGTGCTTGGGCAAATCGGCTATGTTGCGGAAGGTCACAATCTTATCCCGAATTATAGTGTGCGCCGGATTGTGGAGCTTTACAAGGGGCTGTCAGCCCGATGGAGCGAGCAATTTTTCCGTCGGCTGATTGAAACGTTTCGACTGCCTATGGAACGCAAAGTAAGTCAGCTTTCACGGGGGATGAGGGCACAATTGAATTTATCTCTTGCAATGGCGACGGAGCCAAAGCTTTTGATTCTGGATGACCCGACACTGGGTCTGGATACGGTTTCGAGGAGGCAGTTTTTAGAGCTGGCGATAGAGCTTATCAGTCGTAACGGGCGGACGATTCTTTTCTGCTCGCATATATTGAGCGACGTGGAGCGAATCGCCGACCGGGTAGGGATGCTGCGGGCAGGGAAATTAGTTGTGGATTGTGAATTAGAGGAGATGAAGAGGCGGGTGAGGAAATTGAGGGTGATTTTCGACGACGAGCCGCCGAGGGAATTTCCGATTACTGAAATAATTGCCCAAAAGAGGCAGGGCAGGGAGGTAACGATAAGCGTAGCAAACTGGAACCAGCACAAGCAGACCATTCTTAACACATTCAAACCGGCAAGCTGTACCGATATTCCGATGACCCTGGAGGAGATATTTATCGAATGCACCGCATCGGGCAGCAATGCGCCGGTCGATTACGAACAAGGAGAGCCGATATGTTCACACTGATAATACGTGAAATAGAGGACAACCGCTTGTTTTTCATAGGGGCGTTAATTTTAGCTATTATCTTCAGCGGGCTGTTTTTCTGGATGCTGTATAACGGCGCATATGATGATGTGACTTTCGCAGCGCTGCCTTTCTGGAATGCGATGTTCGGGATGCTGATTTTTAGCGGGATGGGTGCAGTACAAATGTATCTGGACAGGAGGAGAAAAATATCAGCTTTACTGGCGACCCTGGCGGTCAGCCGCAATAAGATTTTTGCTGCGCGCGTCATAGCAGGGATTTTACTGGTTTTCATTGGTTTGATTCCTTTGTTGGAGATAACCGTTACTGCCGTCTTAGCAAGGTCCGTTGAGCCGGCCCATTCTGTCCGTCTGCTTTATCCTGAAATCTCCATCCCCGTGTTTTTGCTCGGGTTTGCGTGTTATTGCATAGGCCTGCAGGCGGGCTGGACGTCGAACCAGCTTACAGCGGCGCTGGGGGCGTTGGGTCTTAGCTTTATATTGTTTTCAGTCATTCTGATAAAGGTTTTCGGCTGGGAGATTTACGCGATACTGGTTTTTTTAATTTCGGCGTGCCTGATACGCGCATGGTATAAATTTTCGACGGCGGCCTTTTAGGGGATAAAGAAATGAATACCCGGATTAGGTATATAATAAATATAATCACGACGGGATTTATCGTAACAGTATTGCTTTTACTGCTGTTGTTCTGGGGCAGGGTATTCTGCAGGAACAAGCTTATTAGTGATATACCTAAAAGTTCTTCGCGAGTTATTATTAGCCCTTCTGGATTGATTCCCGGCGAGCCGGCGCCTCAGCAAGTAGACCGGATTCGAACAGAGCCGCCCGGCCCGAATGAGCCGAAGTTTGAATTTTCAGAGTTCTATGCCTCTATGGAAGATAAGCGGGATGTTCTGCTTAGTTCTTTTGGCGCCTTATGGGATATTGCTGGAAAAATAAGATCATATCGGGATGTTAATGAAAGGATTTACTACTGGTATAAAAATGAGAATGAATACCTTTGCTTCGATAAGCGCAGCGGTTTAATAGTGCGTCACTATAATTTCCCTAAGCCTGATATTAAGGATATGGCAACAAAGGTCGGGTTTTTTGCCGGTCCGAATGGAATATCGACGATGGCTGAATCCTCGTTAGGCAGGTTTTATGACCCGATTATTACCAGTGTACAGGAAAAGAGTCCCTCGCGGATGTGTCTTTATGACAAGAGGGTACGTCGGTTTTATATAATCGATTTTGAAAAAAGGAGCGTTAGTAGAGGTCTGCAATTGACGGAAGACGACAGCCGTGAGCCGGTTATGATAGGAGAAATCTTAAGAGGTTATATTGATGTCCCGTTGATTTCGTGGAGTCCGCCGAGGGTATGGAATGACGCGAATTCCAAGTTGGATTGGCAGGGAGTGTTTTTGCCCGGGGGTTCTCAATCGGGTGAAAAATACCGTTTAAGTATGTTTGACTGGTCATTATCATTTATCCCTGTGCTGGACAAGGCGGGGCAGATTTGTATTTATAATACAAGTGTTCAGACGCTGACATCTGCAGGGTATCTTCCTGTTCCACAAGCGTTATTTACATATAAAACGCACAATGAGGCCGCCGAGCCGAGAGCAGTGCTATCTTATGACGTATGCCCTCTTTACGCGGTTCGAAGGTTGCCTGGCGACCCCAACAAACAACCGGAGCCGGAGAATATTGAAGTCAAATACCTTGGGATGGGCGCGGCCTGTGTTTCGAGAGAGGGGACTTCGATGACGGCGGCGGTTTTTGACCCGAACGGGAAGTTGGTATTTCGCGGCGATACCAAGATGGGTGGAATATCCACTTCGGGGGCGGTTTATTCCAAAGCTCAATTAGCGTCAACGATTTTGTTTTTTCTTGAAAATCTTCAGCCGCCGGTTTTCGAGGTCGCTTCTTATTTTAGCGGTAATTATTTCGAAGCTACAGCAGGGCACCAGGCATTGTTTATTTTACCGAATTCGTTTTTAGGGATGTTGGGCAGGGCGGCAGGCACTGGGAGATTCTTAGAAAAACAAACTATGGCGTTGTTGCTGATGGGGCCGTCTTTGGTTTTGTCGGTGTGGCTGGCGTTTCGCGTAAGAAAAGATGCGGTGCTTGTGGGATTGTCCGGCACGGCGAAGAAGTGGTGGACAATCGGGACAATCGCATTCGGACTGCCGGCCTACATTACGTATCGGCTGACACGGCAAAAAGAAACGCTTGTTACCTGTCAGAACTGCGGGAAGATGAGAAGGCCTGATATGGAGAGGTGTCATCGATGCGGGAGTAAATGGGAAGTGCCGGAGCTTACGCCGCCGAACTGGCGTATTTGCGATTAACATAAACAACCCCCTGAAAGTGGGTGTATTTGAAGAAAATACGAATGTGACCCACACCCGCTTCAAAATGCACAAGGTTAACTGCCAAATTGGCATACGGGGGGTTGTTTTATGCGCAGCATCCCTTTCGGGATTTCTTGTAAGCCGTTGTTTATGGAAGGATTAGGAGGGAGTATAATCCAGGCACGAGGTTTGCACTTAGTTTGCGTGAATGAGCACGTAAACGAAAGGAGCAAAAGTTATGAAGTTTGATAAATTCACATTAAAGGCACAGGAGGCATTAGCGACGGCACAGCAGATTGCGATGGCTAAATCGAATACGGTTCTGTCGCCACTGCATTTGCTAAGCGCGATAATCGGCGACGATGAGGGTCTTGGGCCTGAGATTCTAAAGAAAGTCGGGGCCAACGTAGGGCGCATAAAGGATATGGCGGAAAGCGAGATGCGACGTCTTCCGCAGGGTAAGGCGACGGGGCAGATGATGCCTGAGCCGGCTTTAAACCAGATTGTTTTAGATGCGCAGAACCGAGCCGATTCGATGGGTGATGAATATTTAAGCGTGGAGCACCTGCTTTTATCACTTTCATCAGTAGCAAGCGACGCTAAAGAGGTGCTGCGCCTCAATTCCGTCGAAACGGACGATATAGAAAAAGCGATAAAGGAAATACGCGGAGGCGAGAAAATAACCGACCAAAGCCCGGAAGCGAAATACAAGGCGCTTGAGCGATTCGGGATTGATTTGCTGGATATGGCGAGAAAAGGCAAGCTCGACCCGGTAATAGGCAGGGACGAGGAGATTCGTCGATGTATGCAGGTATTGAACCGCCGGACAAAAAACAATCCAGTGCTGATAGGTGAGCCGGGCGTGGGAAAGACCGCGATAGTGGAGGGCCTGGCGCAGCGGATAGTGGCAGGCGACGTCCCGACGGGATTGCAGAATAAAAGAATCATTGCGCTGGATATGGGTTCGCTGATAGCAGGGACAAAATTCAGGGGCGAGTTCGAGGAACGGCTAAAGGCGGTATTGAAAGAGGTGATAGGGGCAGAGGGGCAAATCATTCTCTTCATCGACGAGCTGCACACGGTAGTGGGCGCCGGCAGGGCGGAAGGCGCGGTGGACGCAGGGAACCTGCTTAAGCCGTCGCTTGCCAGGGGTGAGCTGCGTTGTATCGGCGCGACGACAATAGACGAATATCGCAAGCACGTTGAAAAGGATGCTGCGCTGGAGAGGAGATTTCAGCCGATTATGATAGACCCGCCGAGCGTCGAGGACACGATAACGATATTGCGAGGGCTTAAGAATCGTTACGATACGCATCACGGCGTAAGGATTACGGATTCGGCCCTTGTGGCGGCGGCGACCTTGTCGAACAGGTATATCACGGACAGGTGGCTGCCGGACAAAGCGATTGACCTGATAGATGAGGCGGCGTCGAAATTGCGAATCGAAAATGATTCGCTGCCCGCGGAATTAGACGATATTCGCAGAAAGATTATCCAGCTCCAGGTTGAAAAGG
The DNA here is from genome assembly GCA_964536225.1 of uncultured Pirellulales bacterium. Lineage (GTDB taxonomy): Bacteria > Planctomycetota > Phycisphaerae > Sedimentisphaerales > Anaerobacaceae > Fen-1362. The sequence continues at coordinate 6,894 of CAZHVR010000026.1, read as the reverse complement.
AGGCGCTGAAAAAAGAGACCGACGAAGCGAGCAAGGACCGTCTGAAAAAAGCGGAAAAACAATTGGCTGACCTGCAGGAACAGGACGGGAAACTTACCACACAGTGGGATAGTGAAAAGGGCGAGATTAATACAATCAAGGAGCTCAAACAGAAAATCGACGAGGCACAGATTCAGTTCGAGGAGGCACAGCGTAAGGGCGAGCTTGAGAATGCGGCCCGGCTGAAATACGAGACGATAACAAACTTGAAAAAGGTACTCGCCGAAAAGGAGGCCAAGCTTGCAAAAACAGGCGGGACGATGGTTCATAATGAAGTTACGGAGGAGCACGTAGCGGAGGTGGTGTCGAAATGGACGGGCGTGCCGGTATCCCGGCTGCTTAGCGGTGAGCGAGAGCGCCTGATGAAGATGGAAGAGCACATCAGAGAGCGCGTCGTGGGTCAGGATGAGGCGGTTGAGGCATTGTGCAACGCGGTAAGGCGAAACAGGGCGGGGCTTGGCGACCCTAATCGGCCGATAGGTGTATTTTTGTTTTTAGGCCCCACGGGCGTCGGCAAGACGGAGTTGTCGAAAGCGCTTGCGGACTTTTTATTCAACGACCCCGGCGCGATGATTCGAATAGATATGAGCGAATTTATGGAGCAGCATTCGGTCGCCCGGCTGATAGGCGCGCCGCCCGGCTACGTCGGCTACGAGGAAGGCGGCCGGCTGACAGAGGCGGTTAGGCGCAAACCGTATTCAGTGATACTGTTGGATGAAATTGAAAAGGCGCATATAGATGTGTTTAACGTATTGCTCCAGGTATTCGACGATGCGCGCCTCACGGACGGCAAAGGCCGGACGGTTGATTTCAAAAATACCTGTATAATTATGACCAGTAACATCGCAAGCGAGCAGATACAGAAGTTGACCGAGGAAAAGGGGGCGGACTGGGAGATTGAGGCCCACGTCAAGGAGGCGCTGAAGGTGGTTTTCAAGCCGGAGTTTTTGAACCGCGTTGACGAGGTGATTGTGTTCCACACGCTGACACAGAAGCATCTGAAAAAAATCGTGGATATACAGTTGAGGTATCTGGCCCAGCGCCTCAGAGAGCGAAAATTAGAGGTCCGGTTCAGCGATGAAGCAAAGAAGCTGTTAATGGAGGAAGGGTATGACACGTCGTATGGCGCCAGACCTTTGAAGCGGGTTATACAGCAGCGACTGGAAAACCCGCTGGCAACGGAGCTGTTAGCGGGTAAGTTCAGCGACGGCGACGCAATCGAAATCGGCGCAAAGCAGCACCAGTTCACCTTCGAGAAGGCATAAGCGGTTTTTCAGCTATGGGAAAGGAATGCCGGTTTGCAGCCAGTCATCTACCAGTGAGGAGAAATCGGCAAGGTTGACGGAACCATCTTCGCCGAAGTCGGCATTTCCGCAAACGTATGACGCAACAAGCAACTTCTATTTATTTACCTCCGCGATATCGGCGGTCTCCGCGGTGAACCCTGAGCTTGTCGAAGGGTTGAACCCTTCCCTTCTCTGCTTCCATTTGGGCATTTGTTCAGGCGTAACTTCGGCCCAGAGGCCTTTTTTCTGTGAGCGGGCAAGGGATTCCAACTGTTTATATTTATTAAACAGGCCGTGTTTGAATCGCGTGTCCGCGTAGGCGTAGCCCTGTCTGAGCAATTCCTCGTTCAGGAATTTGCCGTCCGGCAGCCGGACGTAAGCAAGCAGTCGGCCATATTTGCCTCTTGTGCCGTAGTGTTTGTCTAAATAAACAGTAACGCGTTTTCCTAAAGCGGCTTTTGTCGCAAACGCCGACGCCTCGGGGCCGAAGTACATAACGCCGGTATTCGGGTTTTTTGTTTCAGGCGTATCGACGCCCCAAAGGCGGATTCGAGTATGCGGGTAGTTGCCGTCGGGTATATCGATATCCAGGGTATCGCCATCGACGACTTTTACGATGAGGAACTGTTTGCCGTCGTATTTTTGCTGGTCTGCTGAGTTTTGCGATACAGCCGAAAGCAGGGGGGTCTTGGGGGCATTGCTTGAGCAGCTATAGTCAAATACCACCAGCATCGCCGCCGTGAGGGCGAAAATGACGGCTATGAAATTACGCCTGCGCCTGCTCATCGCGTAACGGGTCATATCGTCCCCGGCTGATTATTATTACTGCATTCTTTGCTCGGCGGGTTTGTCTAAATCGAAGGCGTCGCATACGGCTGTCAGGGCCTGTTCCGCCTGGCTTTTATCGACGACGCAGCTTATGCGTATTTCGCTTGTCGTAATCGAGTCGATATTGACCTTGGCCTTGGCCAGTGCGTCGAACATCTTTTCAGCGATGCCGTAATGGTTTCTCATCCCGACGCCGACCGCCGAGACCTCGGCTATGTCCTCGCGGACGAAGATGCTGTCGCAGGTGACCTCTTTTTTAATTACCTCGATGGCCTCTTTGGCCGAATGCAGGTCCGAAGTTCCTATCGTGAATGACAGGTTTGCTTTTTCGGGGCTGATTTCCGTCTGCATAATATCGTTGACCACGACCTTGGCCTCGGCGAGGCGGTGAAAAACCTTCGCGGCGCTGCCCGGATGATTTTCCACGCCCACCAAGCTGATTTTCGCCAAATCCTTCTGTATCGTCGCTCCTGAAACTACTATACCTTCCATTTCCGGCACCTCGTGAGTTATTATTGTCCCCTCGACGTCAGAACTGCTGCTCCTGACGTGGATTTTTACGTCGTATTTTTTACCGAATTCGATACTTCTGCTGTGCATAACGCCTGCGCCCAAACTGGCTAATTCGAGCATTTCATCGTAGCTGATTTTGTTAATCTTTGCGGCTTTTTTGTAAATCCGCGGGTCGGTTGTAAACACGCCCTCGACGTCGGTGTAGATTTCACAGGATTCGGCACCGACGACGGCGGCAAGGGCCACCGCGGTGGTATCGGAGCCGCCCCGGCCGAGAGTTGTGATGTGGCCTGCCTCGTCTATACCCTGAAAGCCGGCGACGATGACGACTTTGCCGGCGTCGAGCTGCTTGTGTATGCGCTGGGTGTCGATACTTTTGATGCGGGCCTTTGTGTGGGTGCTGTCGGTGAGGAACCCGGCCTGAAAGCCGGTGAAGCTGATGGCCTTGTGGCCCATCGCGTCCAGGACCATTGCGAAAAGCGATACCGTCTGCTGCTCGCCGGTGCTCAAAAGCTGGTCCATCTCGCGCTTGGGCGGATTAGGGTTAAGCTCCAGGGCGTCTCTGACAAGCTGGTCGGTCTGCTTGCCGCGTGCGGAGGCGACGACAACGACCTGGAAGCCCGCTTTGGCGGCGTTGATGACTCGCTGGGCGGCCTTACGAATTTTCGCGGCGTCGGCAACCGATGTTCCGCCGAATTTTTGAACAACTATAGGCATAGGTTCTCCAAAGTTTTTACGGTCCTAAATATGTCGTAAACAGAAGGGGCAGTTTAGGGGGTTTTGGGGAAGAAGTCAATAGCTGCCTGAATCGATACCCGATAGGTCTCCGGCAGAAAAACAAGCAGGAGCATTACTTCTCATCTGTGTGGGCGCGTTGCTTTTTATCTTTAGGTTTTTTATACTGCAGTATAGAACCTGTAGAATGCATTCGAATTCATATTTAGGAGACGGGCATGAAATTCCGGCATTTTGGGTGTGTATTATGTTTCGGAATAGCGTTTATGAATTTACATATTTGCTTCGGCCGGGCCGGCTCAGCAATTGTGCCGGGTAAGGTACAACCTTTTCCATTGACGTCAGTGCGTCTTGGGGACGGGCCCTTTCGTGATGCAATGCTGCTGGACGAGCGTTATCTGCTCAGTTTGGACCCTAACCGGTTTCTGTTCACTTTTCGTATCAACGCCGGTTTGCCGGTTAGCGGCAAGCCCTACGGCGGCTGGGAAAAACCCGATTGTGAGCTTCGAGGGCACAGTTTGGGGCATTACCTCTCGGCGTGCTCGCTGATGTATGCAAGCACGAGCAACGTTGAGCTGAAAGAAAGAGTCGATTACATAGTCGGGGAGCTGGCCAAGTGCCAGGAGGCGCTTGCTTCGAAGGGGTATAATAAAGGGTATCTTTCCGCTTTTCCGGAATCGTTTATCGACCGCGTGGAGCAGGGCAAAAAAGTATGGGCGCCGTGGTACACGCTTCACAAAATTATGGCAGGGCTTCTGGATGCTTACGAACATTGCGGCAATAAGCAGGCGCTGGACGTGCTGGTCAAGAATGCCGACTGGGTCAAATTTCGCATAGATAAGCTCAGCAAGAAACAGATACAGGTCATGCTGAGAACGGAATTCGGGGGGATGAACGAGGTTCTGACAAATCTTTATGCCGTCACGGGCAATCCGGAGCATCTCTGTCTGGCCCAGGCATTTGACCATCGGGAGATATTCGATCGAATGGCCCAGAGGCGGGATATACTCGATGGTTACCACGGCAATACCCAAATCCCCAAAATTATCGGTGCCGCGCGGGAATATGAAATGACAGGCAATCGCCACTATCGGGAAATCGCGGAATTTTTCTGGGAGCGGGTCGCAATGCATCGCTCCTACGTTATCGGGGGTGACACTGACAAGGAACATTTCTTTCCTGTGGATAAATTTTCCCAGCATCTGGATGCGGAGACCGCAGAGACCTGTAATACGTATAATATGCTCAAACTTACTCGCCATCTGTTCGCGTGGCAACCTTCCGTGCGGACGATGGATTTCTACGAACGTGGGCTGTATAACGACATCCTTGCTTCAGAAGACCCCCAAAAGGGGATGTTTACCTATTTTATGTCGCTCAAGCCGGGACATTTCAAAACCTACTCGACGCCGGAAAACTCATTCTGGTGCTGTGTCGGAACGGGAATGGAAAATCATTCTAAATACGGCGACACGATTTACTTCCACGATGACGATTCATTATGGGTCAATTTGTTCATCGCATCCGAGCTTAACTGGAAAGACAAGGGATTGACGATGACGCAGGAGACCAAATTTCCGGAATCCGAGACGACTACTCTTCTGTTCAAGACGGACAAGCCGGTGGAATTGACCGTCAGGATACGCTCTCCGCAATGGTTGTCTTCGGATGCGGAATTTACATTCAACGGCAAAAAATTGGATATCGCCGGCGTTGCAGGCGAATATGCCGCGATTAGCCGGCAATGGCAGGATGGTGATAAACTTGAAGTCAAACTGCCGATGGCACTGCATCTGGAAACTCTGCCTAATACTGAAAACATCGTGGCAATTTTATACGGGCCAATCGTTCTGGCCGGCCAATTAGGCAATAAAGGGTTGCCCCCTAGTCCTTATGCTCCCAACCAGGGCGATTTTATCAAAGTTGCCGACCCTGAAGTGCCGGTACTGATTGCCGACGTCAATAGTGTTACGGCTCATATTGAACCCGTCGCGGGCAAACCGCTGACGTTCCAGACAAAAGGCATCGGCAGACCCGAAGATATAACCCTGATTCCATTCTATCGGACGCATTATCAGCGATACTCGGTCTATTGGCGGGTTTTCACCGAAGAAAAGTGGAACAAAGAAAACGCGGGAAACAGCACCCCTACGATTTCAGGAAATATTCCATAAGCTCGAAGCCGTTGTCGATTTTGAGGCCGGATTTTTCTGCATTTGGTTCGGTAAAGGCAGCGTTGAAGATGCTCTCGACGTTGGAGCCGGCCATAGCGAATGGGACGGGGTCTCCGCAGTGGGCGGCGGTTTTTACGGGGGTAGGGTGGTCGGGCAGGACCATAATTCGCCAGGATTTATAATGCTGAATCGCTTCGTAAACTGGACCGACGACGAATTTATCGATTTGCTCGATGGCTTTTTTCTTTTGTTCGGCGTTGCCGTTGTGACCTGCCTCGTCGGGCGCCTCGATGTGGACGAAGACGAGGTCGTAATCATCGAGCGCCTTAACGGCGGCCTGGCCTTTTCCCTTGAAATTGGTGTCGATGAAGCCGGTGGCGCCTGGAACCTCGATGAGGTCGAAGCCGATGAGCTTTGCCAGTCCCCTTACGAGGTCAACGGCGGTGATGGCGGCGCCTTTGATTCCATATTTTTTCCGGAAGCTTTCGAGGGCGGCCTTTCGGCCCTCGCCCCAGAGCCAGATTGAGCTTACGGGATTTTCGCCGAGGTCGGCCTTGACCTTGTTTATGTCGTGGTTGTAGAAAAACTGCTGCGAGCGCATTATCAGGTCGGTTAGGAAATCGGCGCCTTTTCCGCGCGGGAGAATTTTATCGACGGGCCTGCCGATATTATCGTGCGGGGGGAAGGTCCTGACATCCATATCGAAGCCCTTGAGAACCAGCAGGTGGCGATAACTTACGCCCGGGTAGAAGCGGACTTTGTCGTTTGCGAGCTGTTCGTTAAGCTCTTTTATGAGCTGGGTTGCTTCTTTGGTCGATATGTGGCCCGCGCTGTGGTCGGCCATATTGCCGTCTGCGATGGTTACGAGGTTGCATCGGAAGACCCAGTCGTCGGGGGCAAGCTGGATGTTTCGTGCGACGGCCTCGATGGGTGCGCGGCCGGTGTAATATTTTTTCGGGTCGTAACCCAGAAGCGACATTTGCGCTACATCGCTTCCGGGGTCCATACCGTCGGGGACGGTGTGGACGAGGCCGAGCCGGCCGGTTCGGCGGCGTCTACTCGACCTGGGCCCGCGTCTGCTTCGGAGACGATCAGAGTCAGGCCCGCGTCGACCGGGTCGGATTTGGCTGCGCCTGGAAAAAGTCTGCCCCAGAACAGGCCGATGCCCAGGCCCAGGACCAACAAGGGCACGAGGGCGATGACTAGCAAGAAAGGAGAGCGCTTTGGGCCGGGCCCGACCGTCGAAATGGGCGGGCGTTCGCCCAGGGGCGCGCTGTTCGGAATGGAGTGTTCCGTGTCGGACAGGTACTGGCTGATGT
>CAZHVR010000025.1:0-34530 GCA_964536225.1 uncultured Pirellulales bacterium | reverse complement strand
TATCGGCTCATTTCTCAACTTGGCTATTTCCTTAAATGATAACTGCGAATAATACCTCATCATTATCAATTCCCTGACCTCATCATCCAGCTTATCCAGGGCGGCCTGAAGCTCGTCAATTTCATCGGCGGCGTCTCTTTCGTTGTGCTTCGGTTTTAACTTTTCTCGCCGGGTCTGCTCTTCCTGAAGCCGTGTCTGTCGCTGCTTAAAGCGCAGGTGGTCGTGAAAGAGGTTCGAGGCCATTGTAAATAACCACCCGTCGAAGCTGCCGCCTCTGTAAGAGCCGATTTTCTCCACTAACTTTACAAACAGCTCGCTGAGCAAATCCTCGCTTATTTCTCTGTTGCCGGAAAGGCGGTAAAAATATCCGAAACAGCGCTTTGCATAAATATCGACTAATTGCGAAAAACTCGCCTCGTCGCCTTTCCTGCATCCGATAATTATCTGCTCTAAATCGCGTTGTGGCATAATCAGCCATTTCTGTAAATTAAGACGGTTTTAGCCGGCCTTTTATTGCATGTTGCCGGCAGAAATGCTATCCTTATACCCTAATTATGGCCGTAACTGAAGTGAAACAATCGCCTAAAAACACATGGGGGGCCAAAATCAGGCGGACAATAACCTCCGTTTTGCCCGTCTCGAAGACCCGCCGGGGCAAATGCCTGCGCTGCGGTGCCTGCTGTAAATTGCCCAATGTCTGTCCCTGGCTGCGGTTTGACGCCGAAGGGAAAGCGATTTGCAGAATTTATTCCATCCGCCCGTTCAATTGCAGAAAATACCCCCGCACCAAGTCCGAACACATCACCACCGACGTCTGCGGAATACACTTCGAATAATACTACCTCTGACCTATGATGCTTATATCCCCGGCGGCCTTGTGTCCGGCTCTTCGGGCGGCTCGTCCTCGTCTATCTTCCACTTTTCCGATTCGTCGATGTCGTCCATCTCGCGTTCGACTAATTTCATCATCTTTCGCTGCAGCGGCTCCATCTTATTCTGCCAGCGAATCATACCCTGGTAGCTGGCAAGAAGCATATCCAGCCGAATCAACTGCCACTTGGCAATGCACTCGGGCTCTTTGATATTCGAGAACGGGTCGCACTTGAAGGCCCGGCGCCCGTCAGGCCCAATCTCGCACAATTCGCATTTAACGCACTGTATCATCTTAATTTCTCCGCACTTATGCTTTGACTTCTCGTAACAATGATATATAATACCAAATCTTCGGTATGTTCGACAGTTTCATTTTATGTTCGATTAATGGAGAAAACTATGGCAAAACCGAGACGCAGGCGCAAAATCGGCAGCAAAAAGCGCCACCAGAAATGGAAAATTAGACACAAGATTAGCTGGTAGGCGGGGCCGAGCCGACTTAAGGCCGTCTGCCGCCTTACTATCGCCATAAAATATGAAACACTATACGGTAACCTTTCAGCCCGAAGGCAGACAGGTTTCCATTCACGCCGGTGCAAACCTTGTAGAAGCGGCGGGAATGGCGGGCATAGTTCTCGATACTGCCTGCGGCCAAAAAGGCACATGTGGAAAATGTGCCGTAACCATCCTTCCTCAGAATAAATCCGTCCTCGCCTGTCAACACCTCGTTCAAAATGACCTCACCGTCCTGGTCCCGCGAGGTTCGAGGTTTATCGAGCATAAAATCCTTACAGAAGGTCTCGCGCGTGAAGATGCCGTAACGCCGGATATCTACGAAAAATATCTTCCGCTTGCCGGCGACAAACCCATACTGGGTCTTGCCGTCGATATAGGCACGACCACCATCGTCGTGAAAATAATCGATATGAAAACCGGCAGGATAATCACGACCGCCTCCGGCCTCAATCCGCAGAGCAAATTCGGCGATGACGTGATATCCAGAATTGCCTACGCACGTGACGATAAAAAACTGGCCGAGCTTAACAAACTGCTCATCAATCGACTCAACTTCCTTATTGCCGAATGCTGCGGAGGGGGTGGGGCAAGAATAAACGATATTTACGAGGCCTGTGTCGTCGGCAATACGACGATGAACCACATCTTCCTGGGACTGCCGGTAACGCAGCTCGGCCAGGCGCCTTACAAGGCCTTCTCTGTTGACGCGAAAGACATAAGCCCGAAGGAAATCCCGCTGCGGATGAATCCGGCCGGCAACATTCATACACTTGCCAATATAGCCGGCTTCGTAGGGGCCGATACGACCGCTGTCGCACTGGCCGTCGCGCTCGACAGCGCCAATGAAATGTCGCTGGCAATCGATATCGGCACAAACGGCGAAATCGTTCTCGGAACAAAAGACAAACTGCTGGCGGCAAGCTGCGCCGCCGGTCCCGCCTTCGAAGGCGCAAGAATCACCTGCGGCTCAAGGGCCGTCGACGGCGCTATCGAGGCCGTGGTCCTTTCCAAAGACGGCATCGGCTTCGATGTTGTAGGGGTGCAGACGCCATCCTCGATATGCGGCTCAGGATTGATAGATGCGGTCGCGGTCCTGCTCGATCTGGGTGCAATCGATAAAACGGGCAAGTTCGTCCGGCTTGATGCACTGAAGACCGGAATGGCCGAGATAGACAGCCAGACCGCCTTTGTCCTTGCCCTCGATGAAAAGGGGATTCCGTGCGTGTATCTGACGCAGAAAGACATTCGCGAGGTCCAGCTTGCCAAGGCCGCCATTCGCGCCGGCGTCCGGCTGCTTCAAAAACGCCTGTCGGTTGCCGACGAAGATATAAAACACGTATATCTTGCCGGCGCCTTCGGCAATTACATTCGTCCCGCCTCGGCCCTGCGCATCGGTTTGCTTCCCGGTGTCCCTGCCGAACGCATCCAGTCCGTCGGCAACGCCGCTGCTTCCGGCGCACAGCTTGCTCTTATAAGCTCGCATTATCGAAAGTCGGCCGCAGACCTTGCCCGCAAAATCGAATACGTGGAGATTGCCAACGAGCCCGAGTTTCAGGCCGTCTTCGCCGACTCTATGACTTTTTAAACTTCCCCGAAGGTGCTATTTTTTCTTCTTGCCTTTGCTCTTCTTGACCTTCTTGATACTTTTTTTCATCGAACCTCTGCACCCGCACGTATTGCACATCTTCGCTTCCTTTCAAATATGTTTTGATATGCTGGTTGATAAAATACTACTCCTGCATACGGCGAAAGTCAATGCCGAGTCCTTATGTTTCAGGTCATAAATTGCCGACGTTAACTGTATCTGCTAACATATCTTTAAAACGTATTTGAGGAACCTGATGGACGAACCGCAGAAGCCGCAAAAGACGCGCCTGAAATTCGCCGCGATGGCCGCCGCGTATTCCGCCGGCAACCTGAACGACAATTTCTTCAAGCAAAGCGCCCTGATTCTGGCCGTGGTTTCCGGCAGGTCGTATCTTCAGGGCTACGCCACAATCGTTTTTACGCTGCCTTTCATACTCTTCGCTGCTTACGCCGGCTTCTGTGCCGACAGGTTCCCGAAGCGCTCGATGATAATTACCGCCAAGGCAATCGAGTTTGCCGTTATGCTTCTTGTCGCGTTTGCGGTTTACTCGCTTAGCTGGTCTTTGATGATGTTTTCGCTGGGTTTGTTGGGCCTGCAGGCCACTCTTTTCGGGCCGTCCCTGAATGGCTCGATTCCTGAGCTTTATCCGCCGTACTATGTTCCTACCGCCAACGCGGTCATAAGGACGACCGTGACCGGTTCAATCCTTGCCGGAATCGCGGCCGCCGGTTTCGTGCTGGACATAAAGGGCTCAGTGGGGGCTGTTCCGGTCTCGCGGGTCATAGTGGCCTGTGTTGTGATTGTCGTTTCCGTTATCGGCCTGGCTGTTTCGTTTGGCGTGCCAAAATTTCCCGCCGCCGACCCCGACGCACGTTTTCCCTGGGCGGGCCCGTTGAATTCCCTGAGAACGCTCTCCAGCCTGCGAAGCGATTCTCTTCTGGCCGTCTCGGTCGTCTCCAGCGCATTTTTCTGGTTCATCGCCTCTCTTCAAATCCTCATTGTAAATCAGCTCGGTCTTTCGCAGTTCGGGATGTCGGCCGCAATGACCAGCATGCTTATTCTCATTGAGCTTGGGGGAATCGCCGGGGGCAGCTTGCTTAGCGTGCTGTTGGCAAAAGGCCACAAATGGTATCGCGTCCTGGTTTCCGCGTCCAGTGTTATGGCTGTTTGTATGTTTCTTATCGCGTTCGTTCCGCACCTGCCTGCGATATTGCGAAAGCCGGTTATCATAACGTCGCTTGCCTTTCTCGGAATGTCAGGGGGTGTGTTTCTCATCCCGATTGCCAGTTTCATCCAGATAAGGCCCGCCCCTGATATAAAAGGAAGGGTCATTGCCGCGTCCAGCTTCGCCGATTTCTGCGGCATATCCATCTCAGGCGTAATTCTTACTGTTTTTAATAATTATGCCATAAAGCCCAGTAATTGTTTCGGCCTGATGGGTGTAATGGTCACGATGGTGGCAATCTGGCTCTTTTTTGTTTTGCCAAAGGAATCGGCCAATGCTTGATTTTGTAGTCAGGACAATGACAAAATTGCTCCTGTCGCTGCGTTACCGCATCCGGCTTATCGGCCTCGACAAAATCGCCGCCAAAGGCAAAACAGGCATCGTCTTTCTGCCCAACCATCCTGCCCTCATCGACCCCATTATTATGTTCACTTATCTTCACGGCCCGTTCTCCCCGCACGGCTTCGGCGACAAGGACCAGGTTGACAGGTTTCTTATCCGCACCTTCGCACGCCGGTGGGGCGTTCGCACAGTCCCGAGTATTGCGACATACGGCCCCGCAGCAAAAGCAGAAGTCGAAAAAGTCCTCGATGAGACAATCGAGGGCATTACAAAAGGCGAAAACCTCGTGATATGGCCCGCGGGCAGGGTGTATCACAGCTACAAAGAATCTTTAGGCGCAAACAGTTCTGTCGAGCGAATCCTTAAGAATTGTCCGAACGTCCGCATTGTCCTCGTCCGTACGCGGGGTCTGTGGGGAAGCTCTTTTGGCTGGGCAAACGGCAAAGAGCCCCTGGTTATGCCCGTCCTGCTTAAAGGTGCTCTGCAATTGCTGGCAAGCTTTATCTTTTTCGCCCCCCGGCGAAACGTTACTATCGAATTCTGCGAGCCGGACGATTTGCCTCGTGACGCCGACCGGAATACCTTCAATCGCTACCTCGAGGAATTTTATAACCAGGACGCCCCGTGTAATACTTACGTTCCTTACACGATTTGGGAAAAAGGCGGCACGCGCATTGTGCCCGAGCCGAAGCCACCCGTTTTACAGGCGGATTACTCCTCTGTTCCAACAGCCACACGAGAAATCGTTCTCAAATATCTCTCCGAACGCGCGGGTATACAGAATCTAAAAGAGACCGACCGCCTCGCCGCCGACCTCGGTATGGACAGCTTGGCCCGCACGGATTTGCTTTTGTGGATTGAAAAGGAATTCGGTTTCCGCCAGCCGGATGCCGACGCTATGACGACCGTCGGCGACGTGATGTTGGCCGCCTGCGGCCGGCTCGTTTATTTGACGGTGACGTCCGTCAAACCCGTCGCAAAGGCCTGGTTCGAACCTAAAACAGCCCAACGTGCATCGCTGCCGAGGGGCGAATCCTTAGTCGAGGTCTTTCTTAATCAGGCCGAGCTAAATCCGGCCCGCGTCGTCGTTGCCGACCAGACCTCAGGCGTGAAATCCTATCGCGATATTATTACTGCCTGTCTTGTGCTTAGCCCGATTATTAAAAAGCTCGAGGGCGACTACATCGGCATAATGCTTCCTGCTTCCGTCGCCGCCGATATCGCGTATCTGTCTGTGTTGTTCGCCGGCAAGATTCCGGTTATGGTCAACTGGACCGCAGGCCCGAGAAATATCCTCGCCTCGCTCGATGCCGTCGGCGTCAAACACATACTCACCGCCAAACCTCTCGTCGATAGAATCGGCCTGCAGGGTATCGACCTTTCGGCCATATCCGGGCGGTTCTGCTTCCTCGAACAGTTCCGTGAGAAAATTTCTATTTTTCGAAAGCTCATTGCCTGGCTTGTCGCTCGACTTTCCTGGTCGTCTCTGCGTAAGACGAAAATCCACGATACCGCTGTAATTCTTTTTACCAGCGGCTCCGAGACGTTGCCCAAGGCCGTGCCCCTGACGCACGACAACTTAATCGCAAATATGCGTGATGTGCTTGGTGTAATCAACCTCTACGAAACCGACCGGCTCATCGGCTTTCTCCCTCCTTTTCATTCCTTCGGCCTGACCGTAACAATGCTCCTGCCGATGCTCGCCGGCGCACAGGTTGTTTATCACCCGAATCCAACCGAAGCCGATACGCTGACTAAAATCATTGATGCTTATAAAATTACAGTGCTTTTAGGCACGCCGACCTTCGTCGGCGGAATCCTGCGTGTCGCGGATGATAAGCAGCTTGCCTCGGTCCGCCTTGCCGTCACCGGCGCAGAAAGATGTCCCGAAAATGTCTATGATTTGCTGACGCAGAAATGCAGGCAGGCCGTCATCCTCGAGGGCTACGGTGTTACCGAGTGTTCCCCGATAATATCACTCAATGATGAGAATAATCCCCAGCCGTTTTCGATAGGCAAGGTCCTGCCCTCGCTCGAATATCTCCTCATTCATCCCGAAACACAAAAGCCCCTTACACCACCTGCGACCGGGCTGCTGCTCGTCCGTGGCCCGAGCGTCTTTCCCGGCTATCTCAACTACTCCGGCAAATCGCCCTTTATCGAAATCGACGGGGAAAAATGGTACAGCACAGGCGACCTCGTGTGCAGCGACCAGGACGGCCTGCTCACCTTCCAGGGCCGACTAAAACGCTTCGTCAAATTGGGCGGCGAAATGATTTCCTTGCCTGCCATTGAATCCGTCCTTGAGGCCGGTTTTCCCTCTGAATCCGACAAAGGGCCGACGCTTGCCGTAGAGGCGACCGAAGCCGAACAGCCCGAGCTCGTCCTGTTCACCTCTCGCGATATTGACCGCGAAGATGCCAACAAAAAAATCCGCGCTGCCGGCCTTTCCGGCTTGCACAGCATCCGCCGTGTTATCAAACTCGATGAAATACCCCTCCTCGGAACAGGCAAAACAAACTACCGCGCACTAAAAGAGCTTCTTGCTAAGACCCCGTAAACTTCCTAAATTCCTCGATTAGCTGCTTTGTCAGGTTGCCCGGTTTGCCGTAGCCGATTGTCCGGTTGTCGAATTTCACCACAGGTACAATATCCTTTGTCGTCACCGCGATAAAAAGCTCTTCCGCTTTGGCAGCTTCTTTTGTCTGCAATGATTTTTCTTCGATGTTTAATCCGATATTGCCTGCCGCCTTGATAACGTATTTGCGGGTTACCGATGGCAGGATGTTCGCCGAAAGGGGGGCGGTCCTTAGTTTGCCGTTAACAATTCCGAAAAACGCCGAGCCGGCCCCCTCGGTTATAAAACCATCTTCATTGACGAATATCGCTTCGAAGCACTTCTTTTTTGCGGCATCTTCCCTTGCTAATACGTTGGCCAGCAGGTTCAGTGATTTTATGTCGCATCTTTTCCACCTTATATCAGGATAGGTCGATACCGCGATGCCCTCTTGGTTCAATTTTGGATTTTCCTTTAAGTCCGTAACGGTTAAAAAGAAATTCGGCTTCATATCCCTGTCGGGCAAATGGTCTCTCAGTCCCGACCCCCGTGTAATATGAAAATAAATCTTCGCTTCGGCTATCCCCGCCTTCTCGAACGCCCTCAGCACTAGCGACCGGACTTCAGCTATATCGATGCCTGTTATATCTACCCCCGCCAAGCTCCTTTCCAGGCGGGCCAGATGCTCCTCGAACGCGAAAATCCTGCCGTTATAGCTTCTCAACACCTCGTAAACCCCGTCCCCGAAGAAAGTCCCTCGGTCGAGGTATTCCGGCCCGGCCTCACTCAAAGGCACTATCCTGTCGCCTAACATCGCTATCTGCATTCCGTCGCTCCTTTGGTTATTTCACGCCCCGGCACAAAAGTACGGGATTTACGTAAAAATATCCTAAATTTCCCTTTACTGCAATATACCTTACGTTATAATATTTGCCTTTTGACAGAACGTTTGATGGTATTAACCGGAGTATCGTTAATGTATGCGGTAATCGAACAAGGCGGTAAACAATACAAGGTCAGCAAGGGCGACACGCTCGATGTCGAGCTTACGGATATTGCCCCCGATGCCAAAACACTGGTGATAGACAAAGTCCTGCTCGTTAGCGACGGCAAGGACGTCAAAATCGGCTCTCCCCTCGTCAAAGGCGCAAAAGTCGTCGCCTCCTTCGAAAACACGGCAGCCGATGCGATAGTAAAAGGCCCGAAACTGCACCCGACCTATTTACGCAGGCGAAAGGCCAGCAAAAAGCGGACCGGCCATCGCCAGAAATTCCTGCGAATTACAATTGACAAAATCGAGGCCTGATTATTCTCCCGAAAACATTCCAGCCAGAAATTAATTATAACGTCCGAAACGGTCCTTTTTCGTTATCGGTGGAACCAGTCCGTAGAAAATAGTAGAGAAGGAGTATTCAATGAACGTTTATGTGGGAAATTTGTCGTTTGAGGTTACCGAGGATGACTTGATGCAGGCGTTTGGTGCCCATGGCCAGGTCGCTACCGTTAACATCATAAAGGACAAGTTCAGCGGCGAATCGAGGGGCTTCGGATTTGTTGAGATGCCCTCGAAAGAAGAGGCCCAGGCCGCAATCGCCGGCCTTAACGGCACAGACCTCAAGGGACGCTCAATTACCGTCAACGAGGCAAGGCCCCGCGCTGAAGGTCGCGGCGGCGGAGGCGGCAGGGGCGGCGACAGACGAGGCGGCGGCGGTTACGGTGGCAGAGGCGGCCGTGGCGGCGGCGGCGGTGGACGTCGGCCTTACTAATTTAGCCATAGAGAACACAGAGAATACAAAGTAAAAAACAGTGTTAATCAGTGTCCGCCTCTGGCGAGACCTCGCTGAAGGCGGGTAAATCTGTGTCTAAGAAAAATAGTGTCAATCGACCCGTTGACAGTCAGCCAGCCGTGGCTGTCAACGGGCCTTAACCAAGACCACTTTTTTCGTTTTCCCCTGCGCACAGCCGCGGGAAGCATATAAGGTCTTCACTAAGAACCTGTGCCAATCCGTGATTTATTTTCCGATGCAGAAGCGGGAGAAGACGCGGTCTAAAATCTGCTCATCAATCCCGACAAGTCGTGACTGGTCGATATCGCTGAGGCGGTTATGGGCGGACCTGAGCATAAGGGCGGCGACCTCGTCGTTGCCGGCCTTCAATTCGTCAACACTCTTTTCAATATCCGCAATTGCCGAGGTCACGGCCTGTTTGTGCCGGGCGGTAAGTGCGATGCTGTATTTGCCGTCCGCAGGGGTGACAGTGATTATCCGTTTGGCTGTTTGGGCCTTGAGGTTATCAATACCGCTGCCGGTGTGGGAGGAGATGGGCAAAAAATCACAGCCGAAAAGTGATTTTAACCGTGAGGTTCGTTCGTCAATATCACCAGGGATGAGCAAATCGGATTTTGTTGCGATTGTTATAGGAGAGATTGCTTCTCTTCCCCGCCGCGGCGGGTAAAGCTCGCAATGACATCGAAACATATTCCATATTGCGACATCTTCATTCCAGTTATCTTTTGCGATATCGACACAAAAAATGACTGCCGCTGCGTTTCGCAGTGCCTCAATCGCCGCCTGCTGGGCAAGCTCGTCGAGTATTGTTTCAGTATTCGTCGTGAGTCCTGCACAATCAAATAAGATACAGCGACAGCCGGCAATGTCAATTTCGCCTGTAAGTATATCTCGTGTTGTCTTTGGCTGATGTGAGACGATGCTTCGCTGTCTGCCTAACAGTTTATTCAGCAACGTGCTTTTGCCGGCGTTGGGCGCTCCTGCGATTCCTACAGCGGGCAAATCGAGTGTTGATTCATTATTGATAGAGCCGGCAAGCAGCTTCCGAAATGAGTTCGAGGTTCCGGCAAGTGCGGTGATTATTTCGGCATTGTTAGTCGGAGTGATATCTTCGGTGCTGAAATCAAGGCCTGCTTCGAGCTGACTTAATAAATCGAGGATAGTGTTGCGGATTTCTCCCATCGTTTGGCCGAATCGGCCTGTAAGGAGATTTTCAGCGGCGGCAAGCTGAAATGTGTTCGAGGCGGTAATTACCTCGTTGACGGCTTCGGCCTGGGCGAGGTCGATTTTGCCGTTGAAATATGCCCGTGCGGTAAACTCGCCGGCTTCGGCCGGCCTTGCGCCGAGAGCCAGCAGGCGTTCTAACAATGCCCCGGCGATTGCGGGATTTGCCCATAAATGAATTTCGGCTAAGTCGTCGCCGGTGTACGAATGCGGCTGGCGGAAAAAGTAAACGACGGTGTCAGGGGTTATATCCTGATTGATTGAAACGCTGCCTTTTGTGATTCCGGGATTGTCGGCGACTTTCGGCGTGAAAATCTGATTGAGCAGGGCGATTGTCTGCGGACCTGATATTCGCACGATTACCCTGTGGTCGCCGGTGGGGGAGCTTACGGCCGTAATTGTGTCGGCTGGATTGTACATAGCGAATAACCCCTCAATAAATTGAGGGGCTGAATTTCTGGATTCCTGCTTTTGCAGGAATGACATAAAAGACACTTATATTTTGTAGAACGGTTTCGGTTTTTTCTTTTTGACTTTGCCGCCGGTTTTGCTTGTTACCGGGACGAGGCCCTGGGTTTTTTTCTGCTCTTTTTCACGGATGTGCTTTCTTATGATGTATTGTTCGATGACGCCGCCGAAGACGCTTGTCATAATATAGAGATTCAGGCCCGAAGGAGACGTATAAAGCATAACCGGGAAAAGCACGGGCATCATAAGCATCATAATCTTCTGCTGTTGTGCCGCCTCGGGCGTTGTGGCCGCCTGCTGGGAAGGCATCAGTTTCTGCTGGAGGTAGAAAGCAATACCCATCAGAATCGGCAGCAGATTAAATGTATCGCCGAAGAAAGGCAGTGAGAAGCTGCCGGGAAACTTGAACAATGCGTCCGGCGCCGAAAGGTCGGTAATCCAGAATGGCAAAAAGCCCGCGCCGCGCAAGGCGATGCTGGTATAAATCGCGCTGTACAGGGCAATCCATACCGGCATCTGCACCAGCGTCGGCAGCATTCCCATAAGCATCATAGAATGGCCAATGCCGTGTTTTTTCTGCACCTCGGAAATGCGGCGGTTCATTTCCATCATATCCTTGGAGTATTTTTTCCTGATTTCCTGCACCTCGGGCAGCGACTGGAATTTTTGGTATTCGCTCATCGACACCTGGCCTTTTTTTGTCAGCGGGTGAAGAACCAGTCTGACTAAAAGGACCAGGATGATGATGACTATGCCGTAATTGTGGGGCCAGAAGCCGTGCAGCCATTCCATCCCCCACAGTATTCCGAAGGCCAGCGGCTGTATGACGGCCGCCGGACAGCAGCAGGTCATAAAATTGATTGTGTGGATGAAGCCGAGGTTTCTATACAGCGGGTGTTCATCAAATAACTTTTTCTCTTTAGGCCCGATGAACAGCAGAAAATTAAACGTCCTGACGTCCCCGGGCTGGAGTGTAAAATTCACAGTATCGAGGTCGATACCGATATTTCCGTCACTGCCGCCGGCGCCGGAGTACCAGCCGGTTTTTTCGCTGAGCCAGTTACAGAAATTCATACCCTGTTCGGGTGTTGCAACGGCAATCGCGGCGAAATATTTGTTGGTTATCGCCGCCCAGAGGAAGCCTGCGCCGCGATGCGACAGGTCTGCCATCCCCGTTTTGGTTAGCTTCCTGACGGCCAGATGCGTAGAAACAACCTGCCCTTTAATGTCTCTAAAACCCGCAACGGCCTGTCTTGCGTCGGACCGGATACCTTCTCTTTCGATTCCCACCGGCCCGGTCAGGGCGAACCGGAGCTTTTGTTCGTCGGACGAGAGGTTCTCGACGGTCAGGTTGCAGTCCACGTGATACATCTTCGTGCTGACGTGAAAAGTCTTTGTAATCCTGATTGCCGGTGAGTCGGTAATTTTGTCTTTTATGACTGCCTCGAACGCCGCGGTCTGCGAGCCGTCCGGCCCTTTTGTTATGTCCGTGGCTTTCCAGTCGAGTTTGTCTAAGCGAAGCTGGAGTTGGTAATTGTCCAGCACAAACGCCTCATTAGCCATTGAAAAGGCCTGTGAGCCGTTATTTCTTGTTACAGGCGAAAGCAGGACTAGCGGCTGTGGATTTTCAGGGTTTCGGTCGTCGAATTCGCTCAGTGTTGCCGTGCGGATGGCGGCGCCTCGTGAGGTCAGCTCCAGGAGAAACATAAAGCCGGTGTTGGGGTCGAGCGAGCCGAGCGAGAAGGTTTTCGACGGGCCGCCTGTGGCGGTGAGATCGGCGGCCGGGCCTGGCTGCAAAGCCGGGGCCTCGGCGCTAAGGGCATTTACCGTGAACAGGCAGAAAATAGTTAATGTTAGTGCCGAAACAGTTCTCAAATTCATATTTTCTGCTCTCTGCCCTTTGTCTTTTCGAATTTTCAGTTCTATCTTCCTTCTTCGAGCCGGTCTGCGTTGAAGGTATCGAGCTGGCCGGTCGCCCTTATTTTTTCTGCCGTGGTTTTATAATCGTATTCGAGGCGGACGAAATGCACCTCGTTTTCTTCGACGTAAACATAGCTTGCGCGGTTATCGCGGTCGCGGGGCTGGCCCACCGAGCCGATGTTGATAATCGCCTTTTCGTTCTCGACGATAGGATAGATGTTGCCCAGCTCCGTGGGCAGGTAGAAATCCGGCTCATCCAAGAACACCCCCGGCAGGTGCGTGTGGCCCACGAAGCAGACGTGCCTGACCCGCTCGAACATTACGCGGACCTTAACGGGGTTCGTATAAACGTCGTCGGGGAATATATACTCGTTAATCGGTTTTCGGGGCGATGCGTGGAGAAAATCTATGATTGTGGGGATGCCGCCGAGTTTTGATTTGAGGGTCCGGCGCATAGGCAGTTTGCCCAGGAATTCCCAGCGGTTGTCCCGCGGCTGTTTTTCGGATTCTCCTTCGAGATTAAAACGGGTCCAGAAGCTGGCCTGTTCGGCGCCGAAGTTGAAATTGGTCGGCTCATAGAGCGTGGCGTAATCATGGTTGCCTAACACGCACCACTTGGTTTTATCGATAACCAGGTCCAGGCACTCGCGGGGGTTGGCGCCGTAGCCGATTACGTCGCCGAGGCAGTAAATTGTCTTTATGCCCCGGCTTTCGATGTCCGCCAGGACCGTCGTCAGCGCCTCTATATTCGAATGTATATCGCTTATCAGTGCAAACATAGGAACACTTATTTAGCAAAAAAAAGGTGAAAAGGCCAGAAGATTTGTTATTCTATTTTAATATGAATTTACTCGAAGCCAGGGATTTGGTGAAAATATACGATGGAAGGGCCGTCGTGAACGGCGTGTCCATCGAAATCGCGCATCGCAGCATCGTGGGATTGCTGGGGCGAAACGGTGCCGGCAAGACCACGTCTTTCCGCATGATTATGGGTATGATTACCCCCAACGTGGGCTCGGTGGTCTTCGAGGGAAACGACGTTACGAAGCTGCCGATGTTCAAAAGGGCCCGGCTGGGTGTCGGCTATCTTTCGCAGGAGCCGAGCATCTTCCAGCGGCTCAGTGTTCGCGATAACCTTTACGCTATTTTAGAGACGATGGCGATTACAAAGCAGGAACGCGACAAGCGGGCCGACGCGCTGATTGAGCGTTTTGGCCTGACCGAGGTGGCGCAAAGCCAGGGCAGGTTCCTTTCGGGCGGCGAACGAAGAAAGCTCGAAATCGCCCGCGCGATGATTACTGAGCCGTCGCTGATTCTCCTCGATGAGCCGTTCAGCGGCGTTGACCCGATTACCGTGCAGGATTTGCAGCAAGACATTCGCCATCTCGTGGCTTCCGGCGTGAGTATCCTGATTACAGACCACAACGTCGAGCGGACGCTCGAAGTTGTCGATAAGGCATACATAATCGACCACGGCAAGGTTTTGGCCGAAGGCACACCGGCGCAAATAATCCAGAACGAAATCGTCAAAAAGACATATCTCGGCAATACATTCGAGGGAGACGAATATGACTGAAATTGACGTTGACAAGTGTGAGATTACGCATTACCCGGCGAGGGTTCTGGGCGGGCCTGCGGAGCCGGTCGAGAAAATCGACGATAATATCCGTCGGCTGGTCGCGAAAATGACCGACCTTATGGTTGAGTTCAAAGGTGTCGGTTTTGCCGCCCCGCAGGCGGGCGTTGGCTTGCGGCTGTTTATCATTTCGCTTGACGGCACGAGGGAAAACGCCCGGGCCTATATAAACCCTACGGTCAAAGCGGAAGGTCAGCTTGTTGAAAATGAGGAGGGCTGTCTTTCTGTTCCGAGCGTGTATGCAAAAATCAAACGATACGGCAGGGCGACCGTCACCGCCACCGACCTCGACGGCAGGACATTCACCGAGCAGGCAGAAGGTCTTTACGCAAGGGCATTGCAGCACGAGTTCGACCATATCGAAGGTATGACCATTATAAACCGGATGTCGACCGTCTCTCGTATCGCTCATCGTAAACAGCTGAGAAAGCTCGAAGAAAAACAAAGTGCCACAGGTTCCTGACGTCCCTTCTGTATTCTGAAAGACAAATGAAAATCGTTTATCTCGGAAGCGGCCAGTTTGGTTTACCTTGTCTTGATGCGATGATGCGGTCGAGCCACGGGATTGCCCTGGTGATTACTCAGCCGGTGCATCCGGCCGGCAGGGGCCGCAAGCCAAGGCCTACTCCGGTTGACAAGTGGGCGGCCGAAAACTCGATTCCCATGATTGAAGCGCCGGACGTGAACGACCCGAAAGTTGTAGGGTGTATAGCCGGGTACAAGCCGGACATTATCGTCGTAATCGCCTTCGGCCAGAAAATCAGTAACGAGGTGGTGGCCGTGGCCCCGAAGGGGGCGATAAACGTTCACGCGTCGCTTTTGCCTAAATATCGCGGTGCGGCGCCTATAAACTGGGCGATAGTTAACGGCGAAACAGAGACCGGCATTACTATAATTACCATCGCTGAGAAGATGGATGCCGGTGATGTACTCGCGCAGGTGAAAACCGAAATCGGCTGGGACGAGACAGCGGACAAGCTCGGCGACCGTCTTGCAAAATTAGCTGCACCGCTGCTGGTTTCTACAATCGACCGGATAGCCGCGGGCACGGTCGTTTATGATAAACAGGACGTATCGCAGGTCACCCGTGCCCCGAAGCTTAAAAAGACCGACGGTTTTCTGGATTTTGCCGGGCCAGCGCAGGTGCTGCGAAGAAAAATGCTGGGTTTTTGGCCCTGGCCAGGTGCGGCTGCGTTTTACGAATCGAAAGAATCCGGCCGGAGCGAGCGGGTTGTCTTCGCCAAATCGGAAATTCTGCGGATGGACAATCCTGAAAAACTTGCCCCCGGCGCAATTGATGAAAACCTCAACGTCGTATGCGGCCAAAACCGCCTTCAAATAGTCCAGTTGAAACCCGAAAATTCCCGCCTGATGTCCTTTGCGGATTTTATCAACGGCCGGCACGTCTCTCCCGGCGACCGTTTTGTCAAAATCGAAGAGTGATATGTCCACGCAGAAGCCGAAAACTGCCCGCGGTATCGCAGCCGAAACGCTTCGCGAAGCCCAGCTTCATCAGGAGTTCGCCGGCGAAATACTAAACAGGCACCCGCAGCTGACCGAAAGGCAGCGCGCCACCGACATTGTCTTCGGAGTATTGAGAAACCAGAGGGTCATCGACCTTGTTATTGAAAAATTTTCGGCCTCGATTAAGCGGATTCCAGGCAGGATTCTTGACGTTCTTCGCGTGGCGGTTTTCGAGCTTGTTTACTGCCCGCAGACGCCGGAATACGCAATAGTTAATGAGGCGGTGGAATATGCCAGGCATGCCGCAAATGCAAAACAGGCGGGATTCGTCAACGCCGTGCTTCGACAGACGTTAAAGCACATAATCAGCCGTCGAAAGTCAATTGAAAAAACCGACCTGCGTAAAACCGTGCCGCAGACGCAGGACGAGGGCTGCGAATTCAGTATCAAATTATTTCCGGACAGGGACGCGTCGCCTGTGGAATACCTCAGTATCGCTTTTTCACTGCCCGACTGGCTGGTAAAAAGCTGGCTTGATGAATACGGCAGAGAAAAAACCGGGCAGATTTGCTATGCGAGCAATCGCAGGCCGGGTATTTATCTGAGGCCCAATATCCTGAGGGCAACCACAGAAGGACTTGTTGAAAAACTGCGAGGCGAGGGGATTAGTTGTGAGATGGCCATCGAGATTAATATGATAAAGCTGGACAGCCCCGGTGCGATAAGTAATCTGCCGGGATTCGAGGAAGGCCTTTTTACAGTGCAGGATATTTCTGCTGCGATGGTGGTGCGGACATTGCAGCCGAAACTCGGCTGGACGATTCTGGACCTTTGTTCAGCGCCGGGAACAAAGACAACCCAGTTAGCCGAATTGACGGGCGGCAGGGCAAAAATCGTCGCCACCGATATCGACGGCATACGGCTGGAAAAGGTCAAAGATAACATTTCTCGCCTCGGTTTGGCCGGCAGCGTTACTGTAATCGAATATTCTGACCTCGATGAGTATCTCAAAAAGCAGGGCGGCTTCGATTGTGTGCTGGTTGATACGCCGTGCTCGAATACGGGGGTCTTGGCCCGCAGGCCGGAGGCCCGTCACAGGATTACGCAGGGAGATATTGAAAAACTGACAAAGGTGCAGGCGAATTTAGTTTGTAAGGCCGTCGGGATGTTAAAACCGCAAGGCATTTTATGCTACAGCACCTGCTCGATACAGCCGGAGGAAAACGGTCTTTGTATAAAACGGTTTCTGGAAGACAACCCCGGCTTTACTTTGAAAACTGAAAAACTTATGTTGCCCTCGGCCCAAGGATTCGACCGCGACGGCACGTATGCGGCGGTTTTGGCCGATATGGCCCACGACGCGGACAGGGCGGGCTATTAGTAAACATATTGATTTTTTGCAGGTTTCTCTTGACGAAATCGGCGTTAGTTGATAATTGATGAATGGTTATTGACGGGATTTATATGTGAAGTAGTTGTGATGTTGGCCGGATGGAGATTGTCGGCTGTATGGCATAAGAAAGGAGGCCGTTATGGCAAGGTTTGTTCTTATCACGTTTGTTTTATTTACAGTTTCGATGTTTGCCGGCTGCAGGAGTGTTGACACCGGCAGTGCACAGATTCTGCCGTCTCAGTCAGGAACAATTCCGCCGCAGACGGTCGATTTGACAAGGTCGAGCGAGGTGGATTTGGCCGAGCAGATGGCCGCAAGCCGTCAGGCGTATCGCCGGGGACTGGAGGTGCTGATTCAGCATTACAACAAAACCGGTAATAATATGAAGCTTGTCTGGGCCGAAAAAGAGCTTGCTGCGCTGAATGCGATACCACAGTATGATTACGTCGTCGAGGCGACCGTCGCAGGCGCCAACCTCAGGGCAATGAGGTCGGTTTCGGAAGCGGATTATCTATATAATGACGCGGTGCGTCTCGAAGAGCAGGCCGGCCAGTTCCTGGTGGTCAAGGACGATGACCTGCTCCGGCGGGCGCTGGACAAATACAATGAATTGATAAGCAAATTCCCGTCGAGCGATAAAATTGACGATGCCGCCTTCAGGGCCGCAGGGATTTACGAGCATTTCAAGGATTACACAATAGCAGTTTTGTACTACCAGAGGACCTATCAGTGGGAGCCGCAGACCTCGTATCCGGCAAGGTACAAGGCGGCGTATGTTCTCGACCAGCGTTTGCACAGAAGGGCCGAGGCGCTTCAGCTTTATCAGGATGCGATTGCGCACATAACAAGCTCCGGCCAACACCCCCGATGGCAGGGATACGCCGAGCGGCGGGTCAAGGAGTTGACTGGGGAAATCAAACCTGATGAGAACCGGCAGGAGCAGATTAAGCCATACAAATAAAAAAATTTGAGGGACTTGGAACAAAAGGTTGCTGATTTTATCACAGCAGAAGGGCTTTTCAAGCCGGGCGAAAAGGTCCTTCTGGCTGTTTCGGGGGGAGTGGATTCCACGGCTTTGCTGCACATTATGGCTGCGCTTGTAGCGGGCGGTGAGATTCACGTCGAGATTTGCTGCGCACACGTCAATCATCAGTTGAGAGGTGATGACGCACATCGCGACGAGAATTTTGTTGTTAGCTGCTGCGCCAAGCTTAACCTGCCCGTGATTACAAAACAAATCGACGTAAGGAAATACGCAAGGGCGGAGAAGCTATCGATTGAAACGGCCGCAAGAAAGTTGCGAATCGACGCTTTGCTCGATATTGCGGGCGAACAAAACTGCACCTGTATTGCCGCCGCCCATCAGAAAAACGACAATGCCGAAACTGTCCTGCATCGGCTGGTTCGCGGAACCGGCCTGCGGGGGCTGTGTGGAATCTGGCCTGCGAAGGACTTTACCGACGGCATCAGATTTGTAAGGCCTTTGCTTTGTGCCTCGCGCGACGAGATTATTCTATATCTCAACGGACGTAATTTTAAGTGGTGCACCGACAGGACAAACGAAGATTACGCATACAGGCGCAACTTCATTAGACATCAATTACTTCCGGCCCTGCAAAAAGATTGTGAAAGTTCTCTTGTCGGAGAGCTGTCCGGGCTGGCGAAGGCATCTCGCGGTTTTTACCGCCGGATTTGTGAAAAGGCGGATGAAGTTTGGCCTGATGTTGCAACTGTGAACGAGCGAACAGTGGCTCTCAATTCAGACGTGCTTGCAGAGCAGCACCCGGAAGTTAAAATTGAAGTTGTCAGGAAGATATTGTCTCAGCTCGATGTCGGCGAACAGGAAATCACACAACGGCATTACGAAAACATACTGCGCCTGTCAAGTGGCGAGAAACTGCAATTGCCCGGGGGCGCAGAAGTCCTACGGCAGAGGCGCAAAATAATTTTTACGCGCACCTGTGAAAAAACAGGTGGCTCGGCCGGGCCGGCCGCGCCGAAACAACTGAATATTCCCGGAAAAACGGAATTTGCAGGTATGGTTATCGAGGCCGAGGTATTTGATTATGAGCCGGCTGATTTTGAAAAGTTCAGGGCGACTAAAAGCAATTCTGTCGAGTGGTTCGATTTTGAAAAACTAAAGTTGCCGCTCGAGGTTCGCTTGCGGAAAAACGGCGACCGTTTTTGGCCCCTCGGTATGCAGGCCGATAAAAAAATCGGCAAGTTCCTGACAAATGCCAAAGTGTCTCCTTCGTCGCGAAGGAATCTTTTTGTCATAACCGACACCGAAAAAATTATCTGGTTTTGCCCCATCAGAATAAGTGAGCAGGCGAACGTTACGAAGCGAACAAATAAAGTGTTGCGATTGAAGGTTTGTTCCTGACCGGCTAAAATTACTGTTCGTTTGAATTAAAAAGTTCCGGCTGGTCGCTCGCTGTTTTTTTATGATATTTAAGGCCGAGGTGCTCGCAGGCGTCTCTGGTTATCTCCCTGCCGCGTTTTGTCCGCCGGACAAAGCCAAGCTGCAGCAAATACGGCTCAACCACGTCTTCTAAAGTGTCCCTTTCCTCGCCCAAAGTAGCCGCGATTGCCTCGATGCCGGCGGGGCCGCCCTCGTAAACACCGGCAAGCGCACGCAGAAACGACCTGTCTAATTCATCCAGGCCAAGCTCGTCAATCTGCTCCATCTTCAGGGATTGCTCCACGATATTTTTTGTCAAGGCCCCCGCACCTTTGACCTGCGCATAATCCCGCACCCTTTTTAAGAGTCGATTGGCGATCCGGGGAGCCCCGCGGCTTCGCCCGGCTATCAGTTCGAGCGTGCCGTCGTCGCAGTTTAGTTTCAGCAGTTTTGCGGACCGCACGAGGATTTCGGTCAGTTCGTCGGTGTTGTAAAACACTAAGTGATAAAGCATTCCGAACCGGCCCCTCAGCGGTGCGCTTAGCAGCCCTGCGCGGGTAGTGGCGCCGACGAGCGTGAAACGCTTCAGCGGGAAATTTATCGTCTTGGCGTGAAGGCCGCTGTCCACGGTGAAATCGACCCTGAACTCCTCCATTGCCGGATATAAAAATTCCTCGACGGGCGTGCTGAGCCGGTGTATCTCGTCGATGAACAGTATGTCGCCCGCCCCGATATTGCTCAGAAGCCCCATCAGGTCGCCTTGTTTTGTCAGCGCCGGCCCCGACGTGCTGCGGATATTCGCGTTCATTTCGTTGGCGACCACGTTTGCAAGCGTTGTCTTGCCTAATCCCGGCGGACCGTAGAACAGGATGTGTTCTAATGGCTCGTTTCTTTTCTTCGCCGCCTCAATCGCGATTTTGAGCTTGTCGATGACCCTGCGCTGGCCTACGCATTCGCGAAGCTGCCTGGGCCTGAGCGAGACGTTGAAATTCTCCTCCGCCTCATTCCTCGACTCACCTGTTATAACTCTGTCTATCGCCATTAGACCTCTATTCCTTGTTTCAATCTATATACCAACGGCACAAGCTCTTCAGCCGACTTTACATCAGGATGCCTGCTGTACGCAAGATCAATCAATTCTATCGCATCGTTTCTCTTCTCGCCCCAGGCAATCAGAATTTCCAGCGCCTCGGCCTGGAATGGCTTAAACGCCGCCTTTGCCGCCGCCTGTTCGGCGCCCACTGCGAAGCTGCCTAATTTGCCTTTCAGCTCGGCGATAATCTGCTGGGCGGCCCTTTTGCCGACGCCGTCCAGTGCCATAAGCATCTTGTCGTCGCCTGCCTCAATCGCCGAGGCGATATTGGCTATCGGCATCGTCAGTGACCGCAGCGCCTTTTTTATGCCTATGCCTTTGACACTCGTGAACTTTTTGAAAAATTCTTTCTCGCCATCGCTTAAGAAGCCGACTATTCTAGGGACAAGATTTCCTCCGCCTAAGGACCCTTCGTAGTATTCCATCGTGCAGAGCGTAACGTCCGAGCCGACCTTGCCCGCCAGCGCGCTTATGCAGTATCCGGGCAGCAGCACCTCGTAGCTGACTTTGCCCACCTGCACCAATGCGTTTTCGGTATCGAGCTTTACAAGCTTTCCTTCTAATCGAGCTATCATTGTGTATTCTCGGCTCAACCTTCTTTTATCAGAATCTTTCTCATTTTAACACAGGGCATCAGATGGCCGGCGCGAATCTTGTGTTCGCAATTCCCGGTTTTAACGTAACCGTGTTTGAGGTAAAATTTTTCGGCGTTCAGGGACGCAATTAGCTCGAGCTCTTTTAGCCCCCGTTCGACCACCAGGCGTTCCAGGTCCGCAACTATTTGGGCTCCGACGCCCTGTCGGCCGAAGTCGGGATGAACATACACGGCACGCAGCTCGCTGAGTTTGGGCGCGACCCAGCCGAAGCCGACCGTCCTGCCGTTTATTTTCGCCACGACAATTATGTCATCGCTTGTTTCTATCGCGTCGATATATTTTTTTTCCATCTCGGGGGTCATCGGGCTGGCCCAGTTCCGCACTGTTTCATCGGGATAAAATGCCGCCGATGTTTCAAAAACCGCCAGCGAGTGAATATTCATAATGTCTTCGACATCCGAAACTTCCGCCATTTTTACCTCGATGTGCCGCATAGACGCCTTCCCATTGACTCCGCACAGCACAAGGCGACCGCCACCGCGTCCGCCACGTCTGCCGGCTTCGGCAGTTCCCGCAGAGACAAAATCATCTTTATTGTCTTTTGTATCTGCTCTTTCGAGGCGTGCCCGCTGCCCGTAACACATTTTTTTATCCGCGTCGCGCCGTAGCTTTTGACCTCGATACCCGCCTGTGCGCATCTCTGCAATATAACGCCTCGTGCGTGGCCCATCAATATCGCCGTCCTCGGATGAGCGTAATGCGAATATAACTGCTCGACGGCCACAATGTCGGGCTTGAACTTGGTCAGCAGCGCGTCAATGTCTTCTGCTATCTGCTTCAATCTCTTTTCAATCGCCTCGCCGCCCGTCGTGCGTAACACGCCTGCTTCCTGTAGGACGGGGTTTACCCCGCCGGCTGTTTCCACGCACGCATATCCGCATACCTGCAAACCCGGGTCTATACCTAAAATTTTCATTTCATTCTCCAGTCGGTCACTCCGCCTGGTTTATCTTCGAGAACAATCCCGATTTCTTCGATTTTTTCCCGTACAGCGTCTGCCGCCGCGAAATCTTTGTTTTGTTTCGCCGTCTTTCTCTGCTCAATTAAAATTCCGACTATCTTATCGAGCATCGCCTCATTGCCTTCGACTTGTTGCTGATATTGATCTTTTACAATACCGAGTACGTCGCCGCCCAAACGCGCAAACATATTATCAATTGCAACCAGTGTTTCATTTGGTGCGTTTTTAGTAAGTGATTCATTGGCAAGATTCGTAAGCTCGAAAATTACTGACAATGCAACAGCAGTATTGAGGTCGTCGTTCATAGCCGACTCGAATTTGTCCTTCATTGCTTTCAATCGTGATTCAGCGTCGGCATCTATCGGGCCGTTGGGCGCGTTTTTGATTTGTTTTCTTATCGCAATGACTGCCGCGGTAATCTTGTCGTATCCGCTCTGTGCTGCGTGGAGGGAATCATCCGAAAAATCGAGCGTACTTCGGTAATGGCTGTTGAGAATCAACTGACGGACCGCAAGGGCGTCGTATTTTCTGCTTAGCCGTTCGTGTTTCGGCTCTGCTGAATCCGTGAAGACCTGCTTTAATGTGATGAAGTTGTTCAGCGACTTGCCCATTTTCTGGCCGTCAACAGTCACCATATTGTTATGCAGCCAGTATTTGACGAATTGTTTTCCCGTCGCGGCTTCCGCCTGCGCGATTTCGCATTCGTGGTGGGGGAACTGGTTTTCCATTCCGCCCCCGTGAATGTCGAATGGTTGGCCTAAGTATTTTGTGCTCATCACCGAACATTCCAAGTGCCAGCCGGGAAAGCCCTGCCCCCACGGGCTTGGCCACTGCATAATATGGTTGACTTCCGCTTTTTTACAAAGTGCGAAATCCGCAGGATGCTTTTTCTCCTCTGATACCTCGACGCGGGCGCCTGCCATCATATCCTCGACCTTTCGGCCCGACAGTTTCCCGTATTCGGCGAATTTCGACACGTCAAAATATACCGAGCCATTCGCTTCGTACGCATATTTCTTGTCGATAAGCGTTTTAACTAATTCTATCTGTTCGATGATGTGTCCGCTTGCCCGCGGACTTATATCCGGCCGGACGCAGTTTAGCTTGTCCATATCGTCGAAATAACTCTTCGTATATGTCTCCGCCAGTGCCATCGGGTGCTTGTGAACTTTTTCCGCTGCCTTTGCGATTTTGTCCTCGCCCTGGTCTGCATCGTCGGTCAGGTGTCCCACGTCGGTGATATTCTGCACGTATGTGACGTTGTAGCCGAGGTACCGCAGATAGCGGACTAAGATATCGAAACTGACGTAGCTTTTGGCGTGACCAAGATGGGCGTGACCATAAACCGTCGGCCCGCAGACGTATATCCCGACCCGGCCTTCATTTATCGGCTTAAATTCCTCTAATCGTCTCGTTAAGCTGTTGTATAGTTTTAATCCCATTCATCATATCCTTCTAATTTTCTTTCTCAGCATCGCAACAGCAGTCGCGCCGATAGCTTCTCCTTCGCCGATTTCACCGAGGCCGTTGTTGGTCTTGGCCTTGACGTTTACGGCGTTGAAATCGATTTGCAGCAGTCCCGCGATTACCCGCTTGATTTGTCCTTTGAATGCCTCTAAGCGGGGTTGTTCTGCGTGAATCGTAACATCGACATTGACCACCTCCCATTTTTTCTCGTTCAGTTTTTCTTTGACGGTCAGTACAAACCCTTTACTGTCCGCATCTTTCCATTTTGGGTCTGTGTCGGGAAATAGTGTCCCTATATCTCCCATTCCTGCCGCACCCAATAAAGCGTCAGATACCGCGTGCAAAACCGCGTCTCCGTCGCTGTGGCCCAAAAGACCCATAGCAAAAGGTATCTGTATGCCGCCTAACATCAGCTTTCTTCCCTCGACGAGGCGATGAACGTCCGTGCCGATGCCGGCCCGAAACTCAATTGGCTCTTCGTCAATCACAATGTTCCCTTTGTGCTGGGGATCCCGATTTTATCGGGATTACCCGTAATCTTCACTGCTGCTCCGAGCGCCTGGCCCGTCGCCTTGAAAATCGCCTCTGCCGTATGATGGGCGTTTGTGCCGTAGGGGACGTTTATGTGCAGATTGAACTTGCCCGCGTTTGAAAAGCTTCGCAGCATTTCTTCGAGGCACTGGATATCGAAATCACCGATTTTTTCCGCCCTGTATTCGACGTTGTAAACGCAGCTCGGCCTGCCCGATAAGTCAATCGACACGTTGGCTAAGGAATCCTCCATCGGAACCGAGCTGTTGCCGTATCTGTTGATGCCTTTTTTATCGCCCAGCGCTTCGAGCAGACATTCACCTAAACAAAGCCCGATGTCTTCGACGGTATGATGTGCATCGACATTGAGGTCGCCTTTTCCGCTGACCGTCGTATCGATTCTGCTGTGCTTGCTGAGGTGACTGAGCATGTGGTCTAAAAAGCCGATGCCGGTATTGATTTCGTATTTACCTGTCCCGTCGAGGTCCAGTTCGATAGTGATATCGGTCTCATTTGTCTTTCTGTGTTTTTTTACGGTTCGCTTTTTCATAATGGTATCCTTTCCAGTCCCGGCTCGCCGGGGTTGGCTGGTCTTCGCCGGATTATATATCTTAACGTTGCCGGACATTAGAAGCAACCGCCAGTTTTTCGAAGACAATGCAGCAAACGCGGCCGGGGCCAGTATGCCGAATAATATCCTTCTCGTCGTTTTACCTTAGGAAAGGCAGGCATGTTCTACTTGTGCCCTGTTTTCCCCAAGGCAGGGCACAGCAATCATAGAATTAGAAGACAGAAGGCAGAATTCAGAAAGCAGTGCGAATAATATCGGGGAATCAGGAAATCAGGAGGATGGATTATCCCTGATAACCTGTTATCCTGATAACCTAAACGAGCCGTGTCTTTTTATTTTCAGATACAGGACTATTTGCTTTTAATTGGGATATGTATTGAGACGGGTCTGTCTTCCCGGCCCCGCATCGCGTATTGTTCAAAAGAGCAGGCCTTATCGTTTATCTCATATCGGGAGTTCGGCAGCCAGCTGCTGAAGATTTCCTGATAGGTTTGGCCTATTTCCTGGTAAGGGCATTTGAATACGGCGTAGCGGGCGGCGGGGACCTTGCGTGTTACAAGGTTCGGGTCAGGCGCAACCGCGTCGTTTTGCACGGCCATTCCCGCTAAATAGTCAAAGATACCTTGCTTGTCTGTAGGGAAGTCAACGCCATAACATCTCCAGCCGATGCTGATGGGTCTTATCTGGTCGATGTACGGTTCGAATTCCTTCCATATCCCGCTGTACTTTTCGTTGTTTTCCTCGTCTGGTGTAACGCGGGTTTGTATTCCCATAACAGTAAACGCATTACGGTCCACGATATCGTATTTCAACTGGGGCGAGGTTTTTGTTTCCATAGCGGTCTGCCGGCTTTTGTTGCAGCCCTGAATCATAATACAGACGATTGCCGTTAACACTATCGATAGAGTTCGCATATATTCTCCTTTCCTGCCAAGTGGAATAAGCTGTTTTTTATGGCCGGTTCGATTATAATCGTTGTTTAATGGTTTTGCAACAATCGTCACGTTTTTGAGGAGCATCTTAGCGATGCGAAGAAGGGATTTTATGGCGGCATCGGTCCTTGCGGCGGTGGGAGGATGCAAGGCGGGGGCTAATAAAACAGCCGGCAGCAAACTCGCTCAAAGCAAGCTTGTTGAGAAGGCAAAGATTGCGATGCTGAGTACGCAGCGGGCGTCGTGGGAGCAGGGCGTCGCATCACAGGCGATGATAGAATTAGGCGAAAAAGACCTTGTCGTCCTGATGGCCAAAGACGCTGTGCTTCGCCGCAAGCGGGATGGCCGGCTGGCTATGTTAGGCACTGAAAACGCCGTGACCGATCCGGCGACCAATGGCCAGGCTGTGCTGTATGCCTATAAAATTACGGGAGATGAAAAGTTCAAAAAGGGCGTCGATGCGATGTATAAATACCTGATGAAGGGCGCGCCGAAGACGGAAAAAGGGATTATTTGCCACGTCACGCAGGGAAAACAGATTTGGAGTGATTCGATGTTTATGTGCCCGCCTTTTCTGGCGGTTTACGGCGATTATGACGAGGCAATAAAGCAGGTCGAGGGTTACAGGGAGTATTTGTGGGACGGGAAGAAGCGG
Organism: uncultured Pirellulales bacterium; assembly: GCA_964536225.1. GTDB lineage: Bacteria > Planctomycetota > Phycisphaerae > Sedimentisphaerales > Anaerobacaceae > Fen-1362. The sequence continues at coordinate 8,270 of CAZHVR010000025.1, read as the reverse complement.
CTGTTTTCGCATATCTGGAACGACCAGAAGAAGGTTTTTACCCGCAAGGACTTCTGGGGCGGGGGCAACGGCTGGTCGGCGGCGGGTATGGCCAAAATCATCGATATTCTGCCAAAAAGTAAAGAGGCCGAGCGCAAAAAACTCATCGGTTACGTGAAAGAGCTGCTGGACGGCTGTATTTCTTATATGCGGCCGGATGGTTTGTTTCACGACGTCGTCGATAAGCCGGACACGTTTGTCGAGACGAATCTGTCGCAGATGCTGGCGTATTCAATCTACAAGGGCATTAAAGGTGGATGGCTTGAAAATAAATATCGTGCCGCGGCGGACAAGATGCGGGCCGGTGCTCATCGTAAAATCGACAAATACGGCGTGATACAGGACGCCTGCGGCTCGCCGAATTTCGACAAGCCGGGAACCTCGACCGAGGCACAGGCCTTTTTTCTGATGATGGAGGCGGCGCATTCGGTGCTGGCATAAAAGGGTTGACAAGCGTGGGGTGTGGTGATAGTTTTGTCCAGCAATAGCGGTATTATTTTTGCTTAAAATTTATGGATTCGACAAGCTCCCCACAAGTGGAGAAAAACTTATTGTAGGAGGCCAAAGAATGGAGTCCTGTCTGAAATTTTCGGTGATAGTTTTAGCGGTCGTGATATGCAACATCGGTTATGCGGGGCAGCCAGCGAATTTTCCCCAACCCAACGCGTCAATGATTAAGACAAGCGATGCGAACCTGCCCGCGATGCCTTTTATGGCTGAAATTACGGGTGACGACGTTTACGTTCGTTCGGGGCCAGGGACAAATTATTACGACTGCGGGAAGCTGAACATGGGCGACAAGGTGAAGGTGGTCGGTAGCAAGTTCAGCTGGTGGCAGATAACGCCTCCGACGGGCAGTTACGCGTGGATATCGAGGCAGTATGTTGAGCCCGGTCCGCAGGGCCGTACGGGGGCGGTAATCGGCGACGGGGTGCGTGTTTATGCGGGCTCTGACCAGGTCCAGCCGATGCATTCGACGACGCCGCTGGTAAAGCTCAACAAAGGCGACAAGGTGGTTCTTCTGGGTGAGGAGAAAGAGGGCTACTACAAGATAGCCCCGCCGGAGGGGGCGTATTTGTGGGTGAGCAGCCAGCACGCAAGGCCTTTGGCATCGCTTGTGCCTTCCACTTCGCCGATGCCTGCGATGCCGGCCGCCGGCGCTAATTTTCCTACAACGACCCAAAGGGCGCAGCAGGGGCAAATGGTAGCTGAGCCGAACGAAACTATGCAGCCATCCGCGTCGGAGCAAAGGACCAAAGAGCTGAATCTACTGACCGGGCACCTGGAAGAAGAACAGGCCAAGCCTCTCGCTGAACAAGATTACAACGATGTTAAAAAGGCGCTGGAAGTAATTGCCGAGGACAAGCAATCACCCTTAACGGCCCGCAAGGCGCAATACCTGCTGAAGGGCATTGAGCGACACGAGCTTGCCCGTGAAGTAGCTGAGAAAAACGTAGCCCAGAATGAACAGTTCGAAAAGACCAGCGAGCGTATAGCGGCCGCACGAGAGGAAAAGCTTTCACAGTTCGAGGACACGGGAATATTCACCGTAATCGGCCGGCTTAAGGAATCGAGTATTTTTACAGAGGTACGCGGCTTGAAATATTATCGAATTGTGGATGACGGGGGCAAAACCATTTGTTATGCGCGTCCGACGGGTGAAGCGGCGAACAAGGACTGGAGCGGATTCATCGGCAAGAAAGTCGGGCTTATAGGAGCAATCAAAGCCAGCCCCGAGCTTAGCGGCGCGCTGGTTGAGTTCACCAATATGATTGAACTTAAGTAGCCGGCGTAAAGTATTTGTTATTTTCTATTTATTATTTAGCATAAGGCAAATCCTCATCTGCGATAGTCGGATAGGAGTGATAGGGGGCGCTTTCTTAACTTCGCAGATTCTAACCACACACAGCCCGGTCAGGCGGTGTTTATTTTGGTTGCAAAGGGGAGAACATTACCTATAATCGGAGGGCTAAAAATGAGCCGGTTTACTATTTCGGAGCAATGAAATGAACTTAATGAGGTGGTTTCGCAAGCACAACCGCAAGATTATGGCCTTTGTGGTCATTGCGCTGATGATTGTTTTTACGATTCAGCCGGTGATGAGCTACCTGAGCTCGCGCCGATCCGGCGGCGGGAAGATTATCGCTTACTACGACGACGGCAGGAAGATAAGCAGCAAAAACCTTGCTTGGGCGCAGAAGCAGCTTGACATTCTCAAAATGCTCGGTATTAACGTTGTCCTGCAGCCGCGAGACCCCCGCATGGTTCCGTCACAGGACCTGCGTCAAATTTTTCTCGGTGAGCTGCTTTTTTCCGAACGGGGCACGGCGGCCGAATCGATAAGCTTAATCAGGCAGATAATCAGCAGAAACGGCCTTAGTATCAGCGACGAGCAGATAAATGATATCTATACAAAGGAGTATCCGCCGAACTTCTACTGGCTGCTGCTGACCAACGAGGCGCAACTGGCGGGGGTTCGCACGGCGACGGAAACGGCAAAGGGACAGCTTGAGAGGATTATCCCGCAGCTTCTCAAGGGGGCGACGTATTCGCAGGTTTTAAGAGTGATTACCGAACGGCAGGGATTGAGCGAACAGCAGGTGCTGGAGACCTTCTCGGACCTGCTTAGTGTCATCGAGTTCTGCGATGTAATGACTTCGGCGCAGGATATGACCTCCAGGCAGCTTTTGCAGGAGACGGTATTTCGTGAAGAGACCGCAGAGGCCCAGTACGTTGTGTTCAAGGCGGCCGCGTTCGCCGGTGAGCAGCCGCAGCCCGACAAAGAAAAAATCATCGCACAATTCGACAAGTACAAGAATTTTTTTGCGGGAGAAATCAGCGATGACAATCCGTACGGTTTCGGCTACAAACTGCCGGCCAGAGTAGAAATCGAGTATATCGTGGTCCGTCTCGATGACGCAGCAGCAACCGTGCAGCGGCCCACTCAGCAGGAGATGGAAGAGTATTATCAGCAGCACCCGTCGTTTTTCACGCAGCGCATGCTTTCCGACCCGAACGACCCCAATTCTCCCGTAACGACAAGAATCCGCCCTTATGCCGAGGTGGCTGCTTCAATATCGAGGGGACTTTACCAGCAGAGGATTGATTCGAAAGCGGAGCAGATTCTGCTCGATGCCAAATCGATTACCGAAGTCAACCTGATGGGGATAGACAGGGAGAGGACGAAGCTGACCGGCGAAGAAGTCAAAAAGCTGTCGGTTGACTATGAAAAGGCGGCCGAAGAGCTCTCGAATAAATACAAGCTGAAGGTCTATACGGGCAAGACCGGATTATTGGGCGCGGCCGATATTGAAAACGACAGGAATCTGGGCCCGCTTTATCTCGGAGGAGCGGGCGCTGTCAACGCATCTTTGTATGAGGTGGTTTTCTCGGTAGAACCGCTGAAGGCAAGTTTTGCAGTCCCGTTCGGGATGCAGCGGCCTGTGCCTTATGAGAACATCGGTCCGTTTAAGGACAGGCGGGAACTGATGCTGGGCTACCGTGGGAGCAATATGATGCTGATACGGGTCGTCAAGGCCGAAAAGGCGGCTGAACCGACGAGCATAAACGAGACAATAAACAAACAGACCGTGGTATTTGGCCCGCAGCCGCAAGCCGGGGAAGACGTCAATACGGTCGAAAATAATGTTGTCGAAGACCTGAAAAAACTGGAGGCGATGGGGACAGCAGGGGCAAAGGCACGTGATTTCGCCGAAGGTGCAAATGAGACCGGCTGGGAGGCCGCCGTTGACAAATTCAACAAGCTTTATCTCGATACCGTCGCAAAGGCACAGAAGGACGCAAATGCTGCGGAAGGGCCTTTGCGTCTGCAAAATCGAAGCGGACTTCGCAGAATTACCGACGAGCAGATTGAGGCACTGGCTGCCCGTTACGAAGGCGACCCAATGAAAAGGAGTATGCTTAACAGGGCAGGCAGGGAACGTATTCTTATGGATGAGCTTTATTTGCTTGTGCCTCAGGACGCCAATACACTGGACAAACCGGGTGCAATCCTGGAGTTCAAGCCGGCAATGAGCTACTATTGTGTGAAGAGCGTTATTATTCATCGGCTTACCGAGGACGAGTATGACCGAATTAAGGCGGCCAGCGCCGTCGAGGGTGAGTTAAGCGATGCGCAGTCGCTGTCGGTGGTGTATTTCAATCCGCAGAACATCGTGAACCGTATGAATTTCCATTTGAAAGAAGAAAAGCAGGAAACAGCAGAGCCGAACTTACCGAACGAAGTCAATACTATGCCTCAGGCTGCTGAGGAACATTAAGCGAAAGGATTTACAGTGCCGCGCAAACAATCGAGGGAAAATCTGCTGTATTTCCTGTTCCTCGTCGGTCTGGCGGGATGGGTCGTTCCTGGGGGGGGATATTTTCTGCTGAAGGAGACGAGGCGGGCGGTGATAATATTCGTGACGATAGTCCTGACGTTTGTGCTGGGAATTTACATCGGCTCGATAGGGGTGATTGACCCAATCGGCGCCCGGCTGTGGTATTTCGTTCAGATGATGAATTCGCCATTTGTGGCCATAATCGGGAGGTTTACCGCCGGCGGAGGTTACCTGGTTTACGGCCGGCCGAATGAAATGGGCCAGATATACACCAGCATAGCGGGTCTTCTTAACCTTCTTTGTATAGTAAATTCGGTGTATCTGGCGCATTTGCGCAGGACGATGCCAAAGGAACAATGATATGCTCGAAATCGCGTCTTATGTGATGGGCAGTTTTGCTGCCCCTGTGAAGATAGGCACCACTCCACAATCGCTTCTTCTTTTGCTTCCGCTGGTGGCGGCGATAGCGATTGTTTACAAGGCGACAAAAGTTCCCCGCGTTTCTGTGGTTAATTTCATCAAGGAGTCGGTAATACTGTTCGGCTCGATAATAATCTTTATGGTAATCACCGCACTGGTTCTTTCAGCGGTGGCGTGGTTTGTTACGAGCTGAGCAGCACTTAAATACTTTCAGTGTTTTCACAGGATTGTTTGATAGCGCCAAGCTCGATAAGGGCATTGAAGGCGGCCTTTTGTTCGGCCTCTTTTTTGTTGGTCCCCCAGGCGCTCGGGAAACGGCGTCCGTTTATGGTCGCCTGGACCTCGAAGCATTTGTGGTGGTCAGGCCCTTTTTCGTCGAGGAGCTCATAAACCGGCGTAGTGACGAGATGCTGCTGGGCATACTGCTGCAAAAGTGACTTGAAGTTGCCTTGGTGTTGCTCTATGTCGGCTTTTTGAATTAATGCGTCGAAGTGCCGCAGAATGAAGCCGCGGACCGGCTCAAGACCGCTGTCGAGATAAATGGCGGCGATAAGGGCCTCAAGCAGACCGGCCGCTAACGAATGTGAAAGCGACTGACTTCCCGTCATTCCCTTGCCGATTTTAAGAAGCTTGTGCAGTCCGAGCTGGCGAGCGACCCGGGCGCAGGTAGTGCGGGAGACAAGCATACTTTTCATTTTGGTCATGTCGCCTTCGAGATAATCGGGCGAGCGTTCAAAAATGGCCTGGCATATCACCAGGGAAAGTATCGAATCGCCGAGGAACTCCAGTCGTTCGTTGCTTATAGCGCGGTTATCGACAGCGGATGAGTGTGTGAACGCCTCGATAAGCAGGTTTCGCTTGGAAAACTCGTAATCGATAATCTGCTCGATTTGCCGGAGAATTTCTTCATCCATAATGCGAGTCCCTTCATTTTTAAAATTCTCGCGAGCAGATTACGAATGCCGTCGATTTCGGCGGTATTCGTAGCCGGCTCAACGATGATTATTAACAAATATATTATGAGAAATACACGTAGATTGTCAAGTTTTAATCGGGATGATTCGGCCGTTATCGACGTTTTTTTCTTGCGTTATCGCCGCGGTCGGGTAGATTTTAGGACAGATTTCCAAAATAAGCTGGTTAGAGGAGACGTAAATATGATAGGTAAAAAGATTCGCCTTGAGAGGATAATCGACCGCAACAGCGGCAAGACGGTGATAATACCGATGGACCACGGCGTGACGGTGGGGCCTATTGCGGGACTGGAGGATATGCGTGAGACGATAAGCAGGGTCGTGGCAGGGGGGGCAAACGCGATTTTGATGCATAAGGGTATTGTCGGTGCGGGCCACCGGGGGACGGGCAGGGACGTCGGGTTGATTATTCATCTTTCCGGGGGCACATCGATTAGCCCGGACCCGAACGCCAAAGAGCTTATATGCACCGTGGAAGAGGCGATAAAACTCGGGGCCGACGCCGTATCTGTACATATCAATTTAGGCGCCGAGACCGACAAGGAAATGTTGGGCCAGCTTGGTTTTGTAAGCGAGAGGTGCCTCGAATGGCAGATGCCGCTTGTGGCGATGATGTACACGCGGGGGGCGAAGATTGAAAATGAATTCGATGTTGCTTTAGTCAAGCATGCGGCCCGCGTGGGGGCGGAGCTTGGCGCCGATATAGTTAAAGTTCCTTATACCGGCAGCGTTGAGAGTTTCAGGGAGGTCGTCGGCGGCTGTCCCGTGCCGGTGGTGATAGCGGGGGGGCCGAAGATGGGCAGCGACGAAGATATATTCAAAATGGTCAAAGGAGCTCTCGAAGCGGGTTCGGCGGGGCTATCAATCGGCAGAAACGCCTTCCAGCACAAAAAACCTGAAAAAATAGTCGCCGCGCTGTGTAAGATGGTCCACGAAGGTGCCGGCGTCGAAGAAGCAGCGCAAATGTTGCAGGGCTGAGTAAAATGAAAAAGCTGTGGGTAAATGTTGTGCCTTATGAGAAGAGGCTAGTGACTGCCTCGCTGGAAAGTGGGGCCGAGGCGGTTGTGGTGCCGGACGGCTACAGCGAAAAAGTGCACCAGTTAGGCCGGATGCAGACCGTCACAAAGGACGGGGATATAAAGCCCGGCGTTGATGTTGTGTTTGTGGATATAGCAGGCAAGCAGGACGAAGACAAGGCGGCCGGAATCTCGCCGCGTAAAATAGTCGTTCTGCGCATGCTGGACTGGACTATTATACCGATTGAAAATCTGCTTGCCAGAAGAGGTAAGAATATAATCGTGCAGGTAACTGACAGCGGTCAGGCAAAATTGATGGTTGAGATACTCGAAAAGGGCGTTGACGGCGTCCTTTTGAATAATACCAGCATCAATGAGATTAAAAAGACAGCGGAGATTTTGCAGGGGATAGGCGGCAGGATTGAGCTTGTCGAGGCATCGATAACGAACGTCAGGCAGCTCGGTATGGGAGACAGGAGCTGCCTGGATACCTGCACGCAAATGGCGCCGGGCGAGGGGATGCTAATCGGCAATACGGCCTCGGGGTTTTTCTTAGTGCATTCGGAATCGATAGAGAATCCTTACGTGGCGGCCAGACCATTTCGCGTAAACGCCGGGGCCGTGCACGCATATACGCTGGGGCCGGGCGGTAAGACCAAATACCTGGCGGACCTTAAGGCCGGCGACGAAGTGATGATTGTCGATTTCAAGGGCAAATGTCAGCTTGGGTATCTGGGCAGGAACAAGATTGAGAAACGGCCGATGATGCTGGTCGAAGCCGAAGCAGAGGGCATCGGCATCAGTTTGGTTATGCAAAACGCCGAGACGATTCGCCTCGTCGCCTCGGACGGCAAACCGGTTTCGATTACCAAACTTAAGACCGGGAACAAGGTGCTTGCCCGAATCGAGAAAGGCGGCAGGCATTTCGGAATGCAGGTCGATGAAACGCTTGTAGAAAGATAGTTATGCACTGGCACAGCGACATAGTCGCAATATTGCTGGCGGTCGGCTGTGGAGCCGCCGTGGGAATAGAGCGCCAGATTAAACGCAAGGCGGCGGGCTTGCGCACTAACGTCCTGATTTGTCTCGGTGCGGCGGTATTCACTATAATCTCCCGGCAAATGGCGGGAGAGCAGGATTCAATCACGAGAATTGCGGCACAAATCGTCACTGGTGTCGGCTTCCTCGGCGCAGGAGCGATAATTCAGGACAGGGGCGGTATCCACGGACTGACAACAGCGGCGACAATATGGCTGGTCGCGAGTATCGGGATGGCGTGCGGAGCAGAGAAATATTATCTGGCGATTATAACCACGGTCTTGGCGATTGCGGTGCTGCTGGGTTTGGCGCAGGTAGATAAACGCCTCGAAGCCAGCGGCCGCAATAATAGGGAAAGCGATCCCAGTTAAAATCCAACTTTTATGACCCTGGTAAAGGCGTTTCGGCGGTCCAGTTGTTCGGGTCGTTGCCGTATTGCGTTA